>JBKJQG010000197.1:0-3513 GCA_046594925.1 Bacteroidia bacterium | reverse complement strand
GGCTTCTTCACTTTCAAAGGCTCCTGCACAGGCTGTGTCAGAGTAGAATCCCTTTCGATGTATTTTCCTTTGTAGGAATCGTAACACTCACTCCATAAATTCTTTACAGAAATCCCCAATACAAACAATGCAGAATTATCAATGTTCCGGCTCACTTTGGTCATGTACAAAATATTGGAGATCACGGCCTCACCATAGTTGTCGGCAACGTGTTTCCACAAAGCATGTCCTGCATACTTAGCATCGTTTCCTTCGAGACGATTGATGTTCTTGTATTTCCCGCTGGTGATGCCATCCTTCACACGACTGTCCAGATCTGAGTTCCAATCGTAAGCTACATAATCTACCAAACCTTTGGTATACCAGTCGGGCAAATTCAGCAATGTACTGTTCTTCACCATCTCTCTCACGTTCCCGCCATACATCATTTCATTGATCAGCACTTCAGCCAACCCTGTGCGGATCTGCGCATCCAGTTTCGCATGGTCGCCTTCGTAGAAAAGAATTACTTTCGATCCAACTACGCGGGTCACCCCTCCGGTGTTGTAATCATCCTCGGTAGAAAGGCCGATGTTGCTTTGTTTATAATCCGATTGTTTGTTGTAGATGATGAATTCGATCTTTTCATCGAAAGAATAATCAAAAAGTTTTTCCACCTTTTCCAATTGTGTCTTTGCGGACACAGAAACATAATTGGCTAATTCTCGGCCTTGTTCGTAGAAATAGACATCGTATTTGGGATAAGTGTAGTAGGTCCAGAAATAGCTGTCGTATTTCACACGGCTCTTACCAAAGTCCGTTTGAGAACCGCTGTAAAATTGTGCGCGTACGGGGACAGACAATGCAAAAATGCAGAGGATCAAAAAAAATAAGCGGGGATACTTATATATGGAGGTAGATTTCGACTTCACAAAATGCTTATTAGAATGCTAAAATAATAAATAATGGCAGCATTAACAAGGGAACAGCCCTGAAATTTGCTAGTTTTATTGAGTCCGCAAAACGTTATTTTTATCTAACTTTGCTGTACCAATGCCCTTGGTACAACGTAATTTTAATGCAAAAAGTATGATTTCCATCCACTCGTTCACTTTTAACCCTATTCAAGAAAACATGTACCTCCTTTGGGACGAAACCAAGGAATGTGTAGTAATTGATCCGGGTTGTTACGACGATTCCGAGCGAGCCACCCTGGCAAAATTCATCGCCGACAACCACCTAAAACCGGTTAAACTGCTCAATACCCACTGCCACTTGGACCATATTTTCGGAAACCGCTTCGTAGCCGAAACCTACGATCTGAAGCTGGAAATGAACAAAAACGACCTACGGATCCTGGAGGCTTTCCAGATGACATGTGACCTCTATGGCATGAATTGCGATCCGAGTCCGCAACCCTCCGTATTCCTGGAAGAAGGCGACATCGTCAGATTTGGAAATTCTGAGCTGGAGATCCTTTTCACCCCCGGACATTCACCCGGCAGCATTACGTTCTATAATAAAGCAGATAAATTCATGATCGCAGGGGATGTTTTGTTCTTCGGAAGCATAGGCAGGACCGACCTTCCTGGAGGAAATTACGATACTCTCATTAATAATATCAAAAGCAAGCTCTTTCCTTTGGGAGATGATTTTAAAGTATACAGCGGGCATGGACAACCAACTAATATAGGGTTTGAGAGGAAGAATAATCCGTTTTTAACTTAAGTCCTTTTAAATCCGCGAAAACCTGCCTACCGGCAGGCAGGTCTGCGTGAAACCTATGAAAATCAAACCCGGAAAATACCGTCATTACAAAGGCAAGGAATACGAAGTTTTTGGTGTTGCGAAGCACAGTGAGACCTTGGAAGAACTTGTCGTGTATAAAGCTTTGTACCAGGCAGAGGGTGAAAATCTATGGGTGAGGCCGTTGAAAATGTTTTTGGAAGAAATAGAAATTGAAGGAAAAAAAATGCCCAGGTTTGAGTTCCTGGGCAAGTAAATTTATTTTACGGTTTTCTACTTGATCATATCAAACCCGCAATAAGGAACCAAAACCTTAGGAATACGAATACCTTCAGCCGTTTGGTTGTTCTCCAACATTGTTGCAACAATTCTTGGCAGAGCCAACGCACTTCCGTTTAATGTATGCGCCAATACGGGTTTTGCATCTCCATCTTTGAAACGCAATTTCAGACGATTGCTTTGGAAAGTTTCGAAATTAGAAACAGAACTTACTTCCAGCCATTTTTGTTGTGCTGTAGAATAGGTTTCGAAATCGTAAGTGAGGGCAGAAGCAAAACTCATGTCACCTCCGCACAATTTTAAGATGCGGAAAGGCAATTCCAGCTCGCGTAATAAACTTGCGACGTAATTGCGCATGTCTTCCAGCGTTTCGTATGATTTGTCGGGATGCGCGATCTGTACAATTTCTACTTTGTCGAATTGATGCAGACGGTTCAGTCCGCGTACATGTGCGCCATAACTTCCTGCTTCTCTTCTGAAACAAGGAGTGTATCCGCAATTCTTAATAGGCAATTGATCGGCTTTTAGGATCACGTCGCGGTAAATATTTGTAATAGGCACTTCGGCAGTCGGAATCAAGTAAAGATCATCCACACCGCAATGGTACATTTGTCCTTCTTTATCAGGAAGTTGTCCAGTTGCATACCCAGAAGCAGCGTTCACCAAAATGGGTGGTTGAATTTCCAAATATCCGGCAGCTGTTGCTCTGTCCAAAAAGAAATTAATCAAAGCTCTTTGCAGGCGGGCACCTTTTCCTTTATATACGGGAAATCCGGCGCCCGTTAGTTTTACTCCCAATTCAAAATCGATGAGATCGTATTTGGTGGTGAGTTCCCAATGCGGTTTTGCACCTTCGTATAATTTAGGGATTTCTCCTTCTTCGTAAACATTTTCATTGTCCTCAGGAGTTTTTCCCTTAGGAACTTTTGTACTCGGAGCATTCGGAACTTGCACCAGGATATCGTGCTGTTCTTTTTCGATAGCAGCCAATTGCTCTTCGAGTTTCTTGGAATTCTCTTTCAGTTGAGCGCTTTTGCTTTTCAGTTCATCGCCTTCTGCTTTTTTTCCTTGTTTGTAAAGTTCACCGACTTGTTTGGCAAGAACGTTTGCTTCGTTCAAGATGGCATCCAGTTCATTCTGAACTTTTTTGCGTTTCGCATCCATTTCAAGGACGTTCTCCAAAATTTCTTTTGCGTCGAAGTTCTTAATAGCTAAGCGGGTTATTGCTTCGTCTTTGTGTTCTCTTATGTAGTTTAACTGTAACATACTTTATTGTTTGTTGAATATTCTTTTCTTTGGACGGACGTCGAATGATGGTTGACGGATGCTTGTGTTTCGTTAAGATATTGGATGGAGTTCTGATGAAAATTCAAGCAAATCTAATATCTCATGTCTAACATCTCCTATCTAAACTCGGTAAACTGCAAAAAAAACTCCCTACCTCATCAAGAAGCAGGGAGTTATTTAATACCAAAATATTAATTATGCATATGTAGAGAATGGAACAAT
>JBKJQG010000049.1:0-9394 GCA_046594925.1 Bacteroidia bacterium | reverse complement strand
AGAAAAAATCCAAGCGTTGGAAGTAAAACTCTTCACTGACTTAGTGATAGAACTAGGCAATTATATTCCAGTCATTCAATTGAACGCTTCTTTGATAGGACGCATTGATTGTCTTTTGTCCTTTGCAGTGATTGCTCAAAAGAATAATTATGTAAGGCCTCATATTTTTGAGAATGATGTAATCGATATTAAAGACGGCCGCCATCCTGTGATCGAAAAACAATTGCCCATCGGAGAGGAATACGTTGCCAACGATATTTACCTCGACAATGAAACACAGCAACTCATAATGATTACGGGTCCAAACATGAGCGGAAAATCGGCATTGCTGCGTCAAACTGCTTTGATCGTGCTGATGGCGCAAATGGGAAGTTTTGTCCCTGCAAAACACGCAAACTTAGGATTGGTCGACAAAATCTTCACCCGTGTGGGCGCTTCCGATAACATTTCTTCCGGCGAATCCACTTTCATGGTAGAGATGAACGAAACCGCCAGCATCCTGAATAACCTTTCCAACCGGAGTCTGATCTTATTGGATGAGATCGGTCGGGGAACTTCTACTTATGATGGTATCTCCATTGCTTGGTCGATCGCTGAATTCATTCATGAAAACCCGGGCATAAAAGCGAAAACACTTTTTGCAACGCATTATCACGAGTTGAATGAAATGACCACCACTTTTCCGAGAATAAAAAACTTCAATGTCTCCGTGAAAGAGATCGGCAACAAAATTCTCTTCATGCGCAAATTGGTTGCAGGGGGAAGCGAACACAGTTTTGGGATTCACGTCGCTAAAATGGCGGGAATGCCGAAGAAAGTATTAGACCGGGCAAATGAAGTATTGGCGGAACTGGAAAGCCAGAGGGAAAAGTCGGGAGGCAAGAGTCCGGAGTCGGGAGTAAAAAAGAAAAAACAAGGATTTGAACCGGCAATAGCAGGTAAACAACAAGGAGCCGAAGAAATGCAGCTCAGCTTTTTTCAATTGAACGACCCTGTTCTGGAAAATATCAAAGATGAACTTCAGAAAACGGACATCAACATGCTCACTCCGGTGGAAGCTTTGATGAAGTTGAATGAGATCAAGAAGATGATCGGGGGATAGCAATAGCTAAAAGCCCTTTAAAAATAGCCCAAATCAGCCTTTTTCACATTTTTTAGCAAATCGAATTAAATTTCCGTGAGCTTCCGGCGTTATCATACTGTAAGAAAAATATCTATAAATAAAGTTTTAAAGAAAGACAATAAATGAAAGAAACGACATTAAACAGACTGATACACAACATGGAAGTAATGATGTTGGAAGCGGAATTACACCGAGTATTTAAAAAACAAGTAATGCCACTAAGAGTGGAGCAAAAATTGAAGATCCTTCCCCCGGATCGGATTAAATTGCAGTAAATAAAAAGCCCGGCCAATACCGGGCTTTTTATTTAAGCTCCGGATTTCTACCTCATTAAACGGATACCCTCCTACTGAATTTAATAACTTATCGTCAAACCTGCTCCGTAACCCATGTCACTATCATAATGGGTGGAAAGTGAAATATATTTTGTTAGAATGTATCGCAGTCCGGCGCTGTGTTCCCAATCGCTATTTACTGTTCCCCAAGCTCTTAGTCTTGCGGTTAATGGAATATCATAGCGACTAATCTGCAATCGAATATTCCCTGTGTGATCTACCCTGACATCAGCTACAATGAACCAAGGCAAAGTGTATTGGAGGCCAAGGCAAATTACACCGCGCTCATTTTTGGTATTTGTCTGCGTGAAAATATTTTCTTCTGATTCGAAAGGCTTCCGGTACCGGTAATCCCAACCTGCATAGAGCTGAAGGAACTGTTTTTTATCTATATAACGGGCAATGTGGCTTTCAGATTCATAACCCTTTGAAGCGTTAATGCCGAGTCTCCATTCCGTTTGCAATGACCACCGTGTATTTACAAATCCCAGTTTGCCATCGCTTCCATTGCTTTCTATTCCTATTTCTGCAAACGAATAGAGTCGTTTGTCATCACGTGCAACTTTCCGGAATGCCTTTTGGGGATCTGACACCTGCGGATTTGGAGGAGAATTTTCATAGGTAAATATTCGCCCCATTCCGCTCATCATGTGATAAAGAATATGACAGTGGAAAAACCAATCGCCAGATTCCGAATTGTAAAATTCGATGGTATCCGTTTCCATCGGCATAATATCAATCACATTTTTAAGCGGTGAATATTCTCCCTGACCATTCAGCACTCTGAAATAATGCCCATGAAGGTGCATCGGGTGACGCATCATGGAATTATTGGTCATAATGATTCGGGTGTTCTCTCCTTTTCTGATCAGAATCTTGTCTGTCTCGGAAACTGTTTTGTCATCGATCGTCCAGACATAGCGGTTCATGTTTCCGGTTAAGCTGAAGTACAAGGTTTTCGTTGGAACTTCGGGCAATGTCGTTTTTTTTGTCGACCGAAGCATGCTGTAGTTAAGTGTTACGACATCGGCTGCGGTATTGTTCACAGTGTGGCCTGAATGATCGTTTCCCTCGGATTGCTGGTCGGATTCTTTGTTTTTTGAGGCTACTTCTCCGGTAGCCTCCGGGTACATCACAGCGTTCATGTCCATTTGTTGAAGACTCATTTTCATACCCATATCATCCATATCGCCGCCCAGTGTCATCATGTCATTCATCATTTTCATTCCTTCAAAATACTTCAGGGTCTTCAGCGGGTCAGCCAGTTTCCTTATGCCGTCACCTATCCAAACAGAGGTATGCCCTATCCTGTCCTCGGAAGTCGCCAAAAATTCATGAGCCATTCCTTTCTCGGGAACTTCAACTAAAATATCATAGGTCTCTGACACGCCTACGATCAGACGATCCACCTCAACGGGTACAACATCTTCGCCATCTGAAGCAACTACAATCATTTTGCGCCCGGCATAGCTGATCCAGAAATAAGTAGAAGCACTCCCGTTGATGACCCGCAAGCGAACCTTGCTTCCGGGCAGGGCATTTTTCAATGTATCTTCCGGAGCGCCATTTGCCAGAAAACGTTCGTAATAAACGTCACTTACGTCCATGGCATGCATCCGCTTCCATTCGTTTGTAAGTTTTGTTTTCAGGTATCCCTCTCTAATGGCTGCTCCGTAATTTTGAGTCGCATGTTTTTGAATGCTGTACCAGTCGGAGGCATTGTGAAGGGACCTTTCTACCTCATGAGGATTTTTGTCTGTCCAATCGCTCAATAAAACGACCTGCTCATTCTGCTTTTTTTCTCCCTTCTTATATATGATGAACGCGCCATACATTCCCACTTGTTCCTGAAGCATCGTATGTGAGTGATACCAATACGTGCCCGATTGCTTTAATGGAAATTTAAAAACATGTGTGCTATGGCCTTGGATGGGCGAGGTTGTTAAATAGGGAACACCATCCTGTTCATTTGGCAATATCAAACCATGCCAATGAATTGACGTTTCATGGTGCATCTCGTTATGGACGTATATCAGCGCGGTATCTTCTTCAGTGAATTCAAGAGTCGGTGCTGGAATTGAGCCGTTGATCGCGATCGCATATTTTGTTTTCCCGGTATAGTTAATCGTTGTATCTCTAACGAAAAGATCATAACGAACCGTGTTTTGAGCTGAAACCAAATTCGCCCAAAGCACCAGGAAAAGGATTACTATTTTATACAATCGCATGTTATTTGATTGTTTCTTTAACTTTTCCACATGTGAGCATTTTAGAACCGTAGTAAGGATTTTTTATCATGCTCTCTTTGCTGATCCAGTCGGCTCCCTTCCCGTCGGCATACATCGGACAATTGTCAAGATAAACAACGTATGTAGGTTTGATCGTCTTCATCAATTCATACATCAATTTTGAAAGCGAGTCAAAGTGATCTCTCTGATGCCCAATGTCTTCTGTCTCCGAAATATGTTCTGCGTGCATCTGAAGATCCTTCAACGCTTTCATAAATGCCTCATGCTCTTTTCTTTCCAGCTTTTCCATCTTGACAGCGTTAAGTGTTTCTATAAGCGATTTCGCTTTAGAAGCTGCAGCTTTTGCATTGTCACTTACCAACGCATCTTTTATTTCGAAATACAAAGCATAAGTTTGTTCGAGTTGATTTTCCTTTTGTGAGTTTTCCTTTTTCACGGGTTGCCTTTGGCCGTCGTTCTGATTCGCTGCATCTAATCCTGAACGCTCATATTTGCAGCAGCCATGAAGCCCTGAATAAGCAGCGTCCGGAGCCATGTACTTTTCGTTATCATAGCCGGAGTAAGCAACACGTTTCAGTATCTCGTCGACGCTGGTTTTCTTATTGTTGTAGGTTACAGTAAGTAATTTAGTATCTGCGTTCCAATCCGATATCACCAAACCTTTTTTATTTACAGCAGTCTCAATTGTTTTTTCACACATCCCGCAATTGCCAGAAACCTTAAAGGTAGCGGTAACAGAATTTTTGATGCTCTGAGCATTCATGTAAGACCCCAAGAGCATAAGCAGCGCGCTGGAAATAGTTATTGCTAATTGTTTCATTTTATTAAATGTTAATTGATGTTTACTAAAAAAATTTATACAGATAGATCAGCGTGATGAGCGACATTAACATCATTAAAGTATCTTCGATAATGGTAATCGTACTCATTGGCAGATTGAACACTACGGCTAGGCAAGCACATTTTATTTTTCTTTTATTCAAAACACTTTGTAAAACGCCAATGAGGCTTATGCTCATCACCACGAATGTAACTGCATTTACTAACAAAGGTTCAAAACCCGTAAGATACCCCAAGCCTAAAAACAGCTCAATAAAAGCATACAAAAAACCATAACCTCGCCATCTTTTTGCAATGATGTCATAAGACGAGTAGCTATCGGCACATTCTTGTAAATTCAACAACTTAAAGAATGAAAAAACCAGCCATAAAATGATCCATCCAATGCATCCAGTGAAATTGTCCGCTAGTAGCTTGAATAAGCAATATAGTGCCTGTGATGTAGACGAAAATGAGCAAAACCGGCTTGTAGGTTTCGAGCCAGGATCTTTGATTTTGCTCTTCTATGAATGCCATAGGCATCACATGTTCCTTTTCTGAAAGCTGGTATTTGGGTGACGTTTTTAAAGCGCCTTTTAATGTTGAAGTGCTGATGTGCTCTTTCATCGTAACGCTGGCCTCGTTATTGCGCCAGTCAACATTAACATCTGTTAATCCCTGTATCCCCTCCAGGAGCTTTTTTACTTTTGCCTGGCAAGAGTCGCAGGTCATTCCCATAATTTGATAAGTATGTGTCATAGTTTGTGTAATTTTTTCAACACAAAATTACGGCCTGGAATGGGCTACGGTGTTATGTAATTTTGGAATAATATTATACAATCTACTGCTCTATAAAAACATTATAAGAAAAAGTAATACTGGTTGTTTAACAGGTAAGTAGGGTGTTTTCTAAGATCAAAAGAAGTAAAGGCCTCGGCAATAAGCACGTCAAATGAGAAAAGAGTAAATACAGGGACAATGAAAAGATCCCTTTCCATTTTGTTTAGTTCAAAGCTGCTGACATAAAATTGGGAATCGTCCGTATCGGCCTTCAGCCATTCTGACAGATGTTTGCAACGTCCTACTTTTGGATGGTCAAGTTTGTCTGTGCATTTACAACCTTTAGAAGAAGAAAGTGACACCCCCCAAATGGAATGAGAGATCTTTTTCCCACAATAATGGTTCTAAAGACCACCCCAGTTGAAGCCAGGAAGAAATAGAAAGCAATTAGTAAAAAAACTCTTTCATTCAGTACAACTGCCTCTAGAACCACCGATCGATTCCTAATTATAGAGCCAGAAAAAGCGCGAATCTTAAACTTTTACGAAGGAAATCTCCTTAAAAATCCCGAAATTGCATTCAAATTAATAAATCATGAAGAATAAAGTCATTTTTATTGGCGTATTGGTCTCAACTATCTTGATTGTGGCCGCCGCGCCCGAACGCTCAAGTTCCGGCGCACCGGGAGGACATACCGGCGCACCCGATGAGCAAACCTGTGCCGCATCCGGCTGCCATGACGACAATTCCGTTAATTCGGGAGCAGCCGTTCTGTCGCTTGAACTTGGTAAGACAATCACCTCCTTTACACCCGGACAGACATACACCATTAAAGTTAAGATTGCGGAAACAGGAGTTGATCGTTTCGGCTTTCAGCTTCTTGCCCTCGATAATGCAACGCAAAAAAGCGTCGGATCATTTCAAGTTACGGATATGGGCCGGACGCAGGTAGCTACCACCCAACTGTTTCCTGATCGAGAATACCTGACCTACACATTCAACGGAACCGACGCCACTGCAAACAGCAGTGAATGGATTGTTAACTGGACAGCGCCGACGACAGCAACCACTTCCGTATCTTTTTATGCTGCCGCAGTTTCAGCCGATGATGACATGACAGATAAAGGCGATCATGTTTACACAACGTCAAAAATGTTGAACCGCTTAATAACCCCTACCACAAAATGAGACACAAAAGCAAACTCGTACTTATGTTAGCGGTTGGGCTACCATTTCTCTTCGGAGCATTTTCTTACAGGAAATCAGCGGGAGCACATCCAGGCAGCACCGGCGCACCCTTAGATAATACCTGCGCCAAATCGGGTTGCCATGTCGGAACTCCAGTAACTTACAATGATACAACGGTCAACAAGCTGATCTTTTCACAGCCTGATTCAACCTATGTTCCCGGAATGACTTATACCATAACCTTAAAAACTCAGAACCCCGGAGTCATGCGATTTGGATTTGAATTGCAAGCATTGGAAGATTCCACGAACAAAGATATTGGAACAATCGTGATCACTGATGCTGCCAGGTCACATACGCTCACACACACCGTTTCGGGAGGAGTACGAACGTCGGCAACTCACAGCACATCAGGGACGACTGCTTTGAGTCCCGGCTTTAATGAATGGACCTTTAATTGGACGGCACCACCCGTAAATGAAGGAGTTATTACTTTTTATTATGCAACCAACAGTACCAATAACAGTAATACCTCTTCCGGTGATGCAATCTTTATTAACACTTTTAAGATCAGACCTTACATTTCAAATGGCATCAGTGAGTTCATTGATGAGCAAAGCATCAATGCTTTTTATGATACAGAAAGTAATCAGATCATTTTGAACTACAACCTAAAAGCTGAAAAAAACGTAGCTATTAAAGTTCATGATGCGATGGGACGTGATCTTATTCGCCATTCCAACAGAAACAGGTCGGCTGGACAGCAAAAAGAAGAACTCGCATTCAGAAATACACCTTCCGGTGGAATTTACTATATTAGCATAACAGCTGGCGGCAAATCAGTAACAAAAAAAGTACTCATTACTAAATAGTCAAAAATGAAAAAGAAACTATACTCATTAATTCTTGGAGCAACTGTGATCGCAGCACCTTTTGTTGCAAAAGCACAAACAACGGCGACACCTTATAATTTCGTTGACTGTGCAGGCAATCCGCAAAGTCTCTTCGCAGAACTGGACGCCGGAAAAGCCTTGATCTTGGAGTTTTTTATGACTAGCTGCAGTCCTTGTATCGGTGCAGGACAAACACTTGAAATTATGAAAGCCGACTTAATGGCGGAATTTCCGGGAATGATAAAAGCTTACGCGTTTGGATTTTCAGATAGCTATACTTGTACGGCGATCAATAATTGGGTGACTACAAATGGGATCACCTCCATTCCTTCCGACAGCGGTGCTTATCAGGTGGCATATTATGGAGGAATGGGAATGCCAACCATCGTTATCCTTGGAGGCGGCACCAGCCATTCAGTACTGGGAACACCATACCTTACTTATACAACAAGTGATACTACGACTATGGCTGCGGATATCCGGAATTTCCTGAATGGTACAGGAGTAGCAGAGAATTGTTTTGTTTCAAAACTAAATGTGTTCCCAAATCCGGCTGGAAGCGAAGTAAAAGTGTCATTTGAAATGGTGCAGACAGCGGATGTTAAGATCGAGCTTTTTGATATTGCAGGAAGACTGATTGCTAAGCTTGCCGATAAAAAAAGTCAAACAGGGTTGGTTAATGAAACTGTAAATACGGCTATCTACCCGGATGGCTCATACATTATGAAGATTACGTCAAACGGTGTGGTAACGCCCAGGAAATTAAACATCGTTCATTAATGAATAATTTCACCCGGACCTTTCTCAGCCTCGTTTGTATTGTTGGATCTGTTGCAGGGATTGGACAAAATGCGCTTTATATACCCGACACCCTGAACGGCACTGTTTTCAATTTAAGCGTTCAAACAGGCAGCAAACAATTTATCGGGATTAACAATACACCCACCTACGGTTACAATGGAGCTTTCTTAGGACCAACACTCCTTATCAATCAAGGCGACAGCATCACGCTGAACGTCACCAATACACTCACCCAAGCAACAACAGTTCATTGGCATGGGTTTCATGTTGCGTCACAAAATGACGGAGGCCCCCACCAGATCATTAATCCCGGGGCAACCTGGAGTCCATCCTTCAAAATGCGAAATGAAGCTTCTACGTTTTGGTATCACCCTCACGGAGAAGGCAAAACGGAAGTTCAGGTCTCTAAAGGACTTGCTGGAATGATCATCGTTCGTGATACTGTTGAGGCAAACTATATTCTTCCGCGCAACTACGGAATAGATGATTTTCCTTTGATCGTTCAAACGAGATCCTTTGATGTTCTTTTTCAGATCGCCACGGCAACACACGAAGACACCGTCTTGATGGTGAATGGAACCCGTAATCCTTATTTGCAGGTGCCGGGGCAAGTAGTTCGTTTGAGATTATTGAATGCTTCGGCAGACCGAACATATAATTTTGGATTAGAGGATAACTCTAATTTTTATCAGATCGCAAGTGATGGAGGATTACTTTCAGCCCCGTATTTGACCAACCGGGTGAGGCTTTCCACAGGGGAGCGGGCTGAAATTCTGATCGATTTTTCCGCTTACACGCCTGGAACGCAATTGTATTTGAAGAGCTATGCTTCCGAACTACCACGGGGCATCATCGGCGCAGATTCAGTAGGCACCAGCACCATAGTGATGGGAGAAGGATATTACAACAATCCGCTAAACGGCGTAGACTTTAATATTTTGCGGTTCGACGTAACAGCTCCAACAGCAAGCCCCGTCACAACAATACCGGCAACCTTTGCAGCAAAAGTGCCCTTGGCCGAGTCCAGTGTGGACGTAACAAGATCTATCCATTTTTCGCCGGACACGGTGACGAGCGGAGTACAAGGGTATGTAGACGGTCCATTCTTTATGAATAACACTCCTTTTAATATAGATTCGATCAACATTGTCGCTTATCTGAATGATGTTGAGATCTGGGAGTTGACTAATAGCACAATGGTTGCAC
>JBKJQG010000027.1:0-6281 GCA_046594925.1 Bacteroidia bacterium | reverse complement strand
CCTATTGCCTATTGCCTATTGCCTATTGCCTATTGCCTATTGTTACCTGCTTAATTATTATTGTCAATCACTTCCTTGGATCTGTTCTGTCCGAATGAAAGGAACAACCCCACAAAGTAAAAACGTTTGGCCGGAGGTCCCACGGCTGCACTCCGTTGTCCGTCATAAGAATAACGGTATCCGTAAATTTGTTTATTGCCTATCACATTCGTAACAGAAAATGCCAGCACGGCAAAACAATTTTTGATTTGGCGGAGGTAGGCTCCATTGATGCCCAATGAATGGTAGTCGATTGTTTTGTCACTCATGAAATCCGGGTTGTTTGGATTGAAGTAGTGTCTCCCGCTCGCATACGTGTAGGTGAATCCGGTGCTCAGGTTCAGTTTCTCAAAAAACTTTTTGAAAACCAGAGATGTTGTGTGCTGTGCCGCGAATGGAGGGGTCACTTCTTTCGGATAATTTAAATACTTGCGTTTCGTTTCCAGGTAAGTATAGGAAATCCAATAATCCACCCCTTTGATGGTTTTCTTATCTCTCCAGAAAACATCGAGACCTTGAGCATAACCAGATCCTCCGTTAGTTGAATCTTTTGTGGAAGTCAGGTTGTTGTATTGTTTGTAGTAAACTTCCGCACGCAAAGTATGCAGGTCGTCCACACGTTGAATGTTGGCAATGTAGTGGGTTGCTTTGTTGTAACCTGGGATCTGAGGATAGAACAGGTATTCCCTGTCTGGTTTTTGATAGAATTGTCCGTATGCCAAGGAGATCTGGCTTTTTTCTCCTAATTTATAAGCAACAGAAGTACGCGGGGAGACTACGTATTTTTTTTCCAGCGTGGAGTGTTCCCCCCTTGCGCCTGCCCGCAAAACCAACTTGGGAGTCAGGTAGATGTCGGCTTCGACAAATTCTGCGGAATAATTATCAAAAACTTCTTTGTCGATGTGCACTCCTGTTCCATATCTCGATCCGTCAAACTTGAAAGCTTCATACCCGTATTGATATTCTCCTCCGATGCGGATGATGGATAGTTTTCCGATGGTCCGTGTGATCACCAGGCGGCCTTGTGTCAGGTCGCTTTGTGAACGGATGGAATCGGTCCAGGTTCTGATGTTGTCTACGTTTGTGCTGTATGAGCCTCCGATATTCATCATCCATTTTTCGCCCAGACGTTCTTTATAGGTGACGTTGGTATAGATGTCGTTGTTGTTCAGTTCGAACAGATTCTTAAATCCGTTGGTGCTGTCGATGCTCAGTGTTTTTATTCCTAGGTCGGATAAGTTGAAGTAACCATAGAATTTCAACATCCCGGTGGGAGAAGTTTTCTTGCGGAAGTTCAGCGAACCTCCAGAGAACTGTGGTGCCCTTGTATATTCCGGAGTTTGTTTTACGGTTTTGAAATATGGAAGCAGGTTGGCGTAGTTCAGATCGAATCCGGCACTCATGTCTTTTTCTTTCCAGAGTTTGTTGTAGCCTCCGCCTATGCCGACAGATGAAACCGCGAGGGTGGAAGAAGTTTGATTTGGCAGGTCCTGCGTTTCCAAAGCTAGCACCGACGACATGCCTTGTCCATATTGCGCAGAATATCCTCCCGTACTGAATACGGTGCCTTTGAATAAGAAGGGGGAGAAGCGGCCGCGGGAAGCAATGTCGGGTGCGGAGCTGAAAAAGGGTTTGTTTACGACCATGCCATCGATGATGGTCTTTGTTTCACTTCCTTCACCGCCTCGTACAAACAAGCCTTCGGATTCACCGATCTGTTGTGCTCCGGGTAAAGTTTTAAGTGCTCCAACAATATCTCCTTGGGCGCCGGCAGTGGTCACTATGTCCAAAGGTTTTAACACGGTAGTTTTCCTTTCGTCACTCGCTTCGATCGTACCTGCTGAGATGGTCACGACTTGCAATTCGTTTAAGGATTCTTTCATGCTGGCATTGAACGTGAAATCTTTAGTGGAAAGGTGAATCTTCTTTTCTATCTGTTCGAAACCAATGAAGCTGCATACTATAATGACGTCCCCGGTATCCGCAGCCATAAATGAGAAGTTTCCATCGGCATCCGTGGAGGCACCGTCATAGGTATCCTTGATGAAAACATTTACTCCCGGCAGGGTCTGTTTCTTCTGATCTAAGACCTTCCCAGAAACTTTGGTTTGGGCCAGAATCGCCTGGGAACATAGTAAAATCAATAATAAGAGAGGTATTCTTTTGATCATAAGATGCTGAAATAGTGTAAGTATTGGCCAAATGTAAATTAGTTTATAATATAAACCAAATATATTTTGGAATATTTTATTCAAGCATGGTTTTCGCTTTTGGCGAAAGGTTACCTTGATTTATTCCTTAGAAACAGGGGATCTCCTCTCAAAATGCTTATTTTATTCTATTATTTTGTACTTTTGGTCTGCTATTAAACCGGGTGCTCCCCAATAGAACGTATATTCATGAAATCGCTACTCTCTCTATCCAAAATCAGTCTGGTACGTCTTGTACTTATGCTTACTTTAAGTTCCATTGTTGTGGCTGATTCAGGCTGTGCACCAAAGCCCGGTTGTGGAAACAAACGCGACCACCGAAAACGGAAAAAAAGTGTGAAAAAATTTGCTCCGGGTATGAGTTATGAGTATAATTCTCGTACGAAAATTATGTTTTCCTAATTAAAACGATGCCCTCTTCCATCTTTTAATGATGGGTATACCTGTAGATTATCCCTGTAATATTGGCTTACCGAATAGATCTGATGGAAGTTGCCGTTATAGTAAAGCATAAAAGTAGAAGCTCCGCCAAATTCGGTTGAATATAATTCCCCTGACGGATAGGATAAAAATTCCCATACGAGCCCGTAAGAAATGATTGTGGTACGACGCCCAAGTCAGCTAATGTATCAAAATAGCTGCTTATGGGCTTAGAGCCGAAGTCTGAAACGCATCCATATAATGCATATAGAGGGATACGATTTATTTCATTTTTTCCCTGATAGAATTTGATAGGTAACTTCTTTGTCGGATCAATGTTCACTTTGTATTTATCGCTTTTTATTTCGACTGTGCCCGTATATGTTTTGTGGTTCATGCGAATAGTCAGCTTATAGATTCCATCTTGCACGGTATTAAAGTGAATATTAGTACTTGCCTCGTGCCATCGGTCGTAGGAGTGATTATAGCAATCGCCTCCTTCGCAAGATGTACCAGTAAAATAAATATCGATTTGATTGCTCCATGTTGTGATCGTGTGATTAACATTAACATTTGTGTATTCATACTTTCCTCCTGAAGCGTGGATTATAAGGTGGCCTCCGAGTGAATCAGCTTGTTGAGAAAGTGTAAACGTAAGGTCGGGAACCTCCATGCCTACATCGTCTTTCCGACAGGCGCTCAGAAGGAGAGAACAGAGGATTATTGGAAGAAGATGTTTAATTGATATTAAGATAAAACAGTAATTTTAGTTAAAACGAAATTGAATTAAAAAATTCATTTTTAATCGCGTCCAGATTCGTTTGGTCAGACTCAAAGCCGGTGATAGTAAATGTGAGTAGCAAGTCTTTACGGTAATAAAGCCTTTCGTACGATACTACTACTCGGCCTTGATTTAATATGTTGTACTTAAAGTTAATTTCCAATGCGGATAACCCATTTTGATTTACGGTATGACTACTGAGAATCACCGAGTTGGAAGTCGCAAATAAAACACTCGAAAGAGCAGCTAATGTATCCCCACTGGTTTGTTGTAGCGCATCTGTAAACGATATATTAGTAGAATCGCATGGAGGATATTTTAGTTCGAGTACTTGGAACCCGATCACAGTGTCCAACGCGTAAGAATAAACTTTTAAACCTAATGTATCCATTAGCTCTGGGTTTCCAGGGCTAGAAAAACCGTAGTCTATTATTGAAGTTGTATCATTTATAGCGACCCAGTTTGGTGCCTGAGAAAATGAAAGATTAAATTGAACAAGAAGAACAATAATTAGCAATGACTTTTTCATGTTTTATTTTTTAATGAGTTTTTTTATTTCAATTTCATTTAAGGAATTAATACAGCGTGCGTAATAGATTCCGGGAGAATAAGAAGAAATGTCGACTGTAAATGAGGAACTACCAGATACTCCTGTTGACCAAACAATATTGCCCATCATGTCCATAATTTCTATTTCTTTAGCACCAATAGGTTGATTGCTGTGGATCAGTGTGATTTGAAATGTTCCGTTATTAGGATTTGGGCTAATGATTGTTGATGAATTTGGCGCTGAAGCAATTGCAGATCCGTCTAATGTATTAGAATACTCAATTGGATGAGGATTTGAAGGACTCAGGTTGTTGTCTTCGCGATCTATATTTTCGGAATAATTGATTCGTTTTGGATAAGCTACAAAAGTAGTCGGGCCGTTATATGCGACTAGGTTATCCGAAGTCGATTGATTGCTTGTGTCGTTGTTCGTGGTCATACTTCTATAGTCACCGCTAGCGCAATGAAATGGGTCAATATATGCGTGAAAGTTTGCTCCTGCATTTACAGTAAATCCAGGGGTAAAGTGAATGGCCGTTCCTGCGCGGTAGGTTACATCCGCTGTGCTACTTAGGACGTTGGACGCAGTAATGGTGTTAAAAGCTTCAATTGTTGCGGGTAGTGCGCTTGTTCCAACAACGACTGAGCCGGTTGTTGGGAAGGGCAAAGTAAGGATTCTATCCATGTAATTTATATTTGGGACGGTAGTTCCTGCAACAATGTGATACAAATTATAATAAAGCATGTAATCTAACCCATTGTACTCTCCAGGGTTTCCACTTCCTCCTCTATGATTCGGATGATGAAGACGATTAGAAGAAGACCATTCAAAAGTCGACATATCACCCGGAAAATTATGAGGCCCGTCACATGGCCCTAAGTCCAAAAGATTTGAATAATAGCTACTGGGAATTAGATTAGGCCCACCATGAAGTATTTGTCGCAGTAAGGGTAAGTGTTGATAGTCGCGTATTAGTGCACGAGTGGTAAGTTCAGGGATAGTTACATTTGTCGGAGGAACGGGAATGGTTGCGGTTACCAGTGTTGCTATTGAAGTAAAGGGGTGCAGAAAACTCGATGGATCGTGAATTACGGACCATACTAAATATGGATCTGGTAAAAATGGATTCGCACGATTCCACCAAGAATTACCCAAAGCAGCAAGTATTTGCACCTTAAAATCTTCTTCTGAACTAATGGCGATCAACGTTCCGTATCCATGCCCAAAATCCATCCATAGATCAGCAGTAGAATACGTAATTCCATCGTGGTAGTCATTGCAAGTATGAACAGGAAATCCAGGGTCAAGTGAGGTATTCCCATTTTTCACATAACAGGCTGCTTCTGCTGCTCCATATGATAGTTCTCTTACTTCTGGCCCACGTAAAACTCTTAGACCGGTATTAGGATTATAAATAACCCATCCATCATTTTTGATTCGATTGATAATTCTTCCCATTATATTTTCAGCTTCTTGCCATATGTCAGTGTTGAAATCTAAATTATTCAAGGATTTTCCTTGCCAACTTAATCCCGGAGGAATGTACTTCCTTATCAATGCAAATCCCATCATCAAATGCCATACTTGATCATGACTCATTTCTTTCCATCTCGGATTCGGATCGATAAAGTCAGATTGTATTGCAGTGATTTGTCTAGAAGAGGTTACTCCGTTTGCCAATTTCGGGTGGTCTAATAAAAAATTTCTATAGATGTCGTCGCGAATAAAAAAGCCGTTCAAGTTTCCCCCTGAAACAACAGTTGCCACATCTTTTGACCTTGTATGCGGAGGCAAACTTACTTCGGCATCAGAATCTAATCTGTTAAATGCCTTTAACGCAAAATATAATTCTTCAATTGTGCTATCTGTAGGTTGACTTTGTTGACTTAGCAACTCGTATTCGGTCGCTAAAATGCTTATATAATTTGCTAAATTTATTGTGTTATCACCCCATTTGCCGTCCGTGCCAGTGTTGAATGCCCTCTCGTTTAAAGCTTGCGAACAGCCTTGACAGTCACCCTTTACCATAAAATCATTAAGGAGTCGATGCCTATAAAACCAATATTTTTTCATATTTGTTAAATCCCCTTGCGAGAGTAAGGTGCCTGAAAAAATAAGAACGAGCACAAGAGTTAGTTGATTTTTTTTGCTTTTTTTAATCATTGTTTCAGTTTTAAAAAATATTCTTTTCCATTATATGTTGTTTTTAGCCACAATTCTTTCTCTTTTAGTCGACGAATCTCCCAAATTATATAGTCGTTTACATAAGGGGCTATGTTAT
>JBKJQG010000325.1:0-17890 GCA_046594925.1 Bacteroidia bacterium | reverse complement strand
GTTGCATTCATAGCAGTAAAAGAAGGCAAAGAGCCAGTGCCCGATGCCGCGAGACCAATCGATGTATTGGTATTGGTCCAGGTGAAGGTTGTTCCGCCTCCTGTGCTTGCCGAAAATAAATTGGCTGCAACAACTGTTCCTGCGCATGTCGTGACGTTGGATTCAGCATTTACAACCGGGACGGGATTTACTGTTACGGTTGCGATTGCTGTAGCCGTGCAACCAGACATCGATCCGGTAACGGTGTAACTAGTAGTAGTTGCAGGCGATACAATGATCGGGTTAGAACTTGCTCCCGTGCTCCAGGAATAAGTAGATGCACCCGAAGCAAAAAGTGTCACTGGCCCAGAGCCGGCGCAGGTAGTCGCAGAATTCACGGTCACATTGGGAGCAGGTTGCACCGTCACTGTACTGATTGACGTGGCCGTACAACCATTTGCATCGGTAACCACCATCGTATAGGTAGTAGTAGTCGCGGGACTGGCCATCGGATTAGAAATAGTCGAACTGCTCAAACCGGTAGCGGGGGTCCACAAATATATATAGCCGGGTGTACCGCCTGCAGGAGTTGCAGTGAGTGTAGTTGCCATTCCAGCGCATATAAGCGGCGAGTTTGATGTCACTGATAAAACCGCAGGTTGAGTTAAATTCAAGGTATACAAAGCCGTGCTCATGTCGCTGCTATCGGTTGCCGTAACAATATAAGTTCCCGCACAAAGTCCGGAAATATTGGCTCCCGAAGCTGTATAACTGGCAGGACCAGTCCATGTAAATCCATAAGGTCCTACACCGCCCGATGCCAATGCGGTGGCAGATCCATTACACAATCCGTTACAGGTCGGGTTAAAGCCTGTGGCTGTAGCCACGTGACCGGAGGCGAATGTGGAGGCAATACTTGAAATGACAAGCATAGCGGAGAATAAAAATTTATTACTCATGGATTGTCTGTTTTTAAGGAGATTTGTGAATGCTGCGTATTTCATCAGGGAGAGTATTAATTGAACAATGTTTGTTTAATAAGTTTTACTTCGTAGGGGCTTTTCAAAAAGTGTTTCAGGCTTTCTTTGTAAGGAGATGTTTAAAGTCCGGTTTTGGTTGCATCGGGAAGATGATCTCATCGTTGTTAAGAACTCAGATATGAATTACATCGACATCCTGCTCTGCATTCCTTTGGTTTGGGGCTTGTACAAAGGTTTTACAAAAGGGCTCATCATTGAAGCCGCAACTTTGGTGGCCTTCAGTCTGGGTGTTTGGGCGGGCATTGCCTTTTCGGATTACATAGCGCAGAAGCTCAGGGACAGCTTCGGGTGGCAATCCCCGTATTTGCCCATTCTTTCTTTTGCTTTTATCTTTCTACTCATCATAGCCTTTGTATTCCTCGTTGCAAAAATGATTCAGAAGATGGTGGAAGGTGTTGCACTGAGTGCCGTCAACAAGATCGGTGGTGCGATCTTCGGGGCTTTGAAGTTTGCCTTGATGATGAGCGTGGTCATTTTTATGATCGACGCTGTTGAAGAGAGTTATCCGATGGTTTCTTTTAAGACGAAGGAGGAATCCTTATTGTATAGGCCAGTGGGCAAGATAGCGCCGACACTCATTCCTGCCCTTAACAAGAGCAAGGTCGCTGCGTTGATGCCAAAGAAAGAGGATGTGGATATTGGTGTAAATGTAAAGATGAAGGACACCTCAGTGGAGTAGAAAATGGTGACTTGCTATACACCCCTTACCCCTCTCTAGAGAGGAATACACTCGTCTTTGCAATAAATTTTAGACTATTTGTAAAACAAAAAAGACTTGCAACAAAGTTACAAGTCTCAATACTCAAATCTAATATCTCAATACTATTATCCTGCCAAAGCTTCTGCTCCACCCACGATCTCGAGGATCTCATTGGTGATCGCAGCCTGACGAGCTTTGTTGTAAGTTAATTTCAATTCTTTGATCAATGCTCCTGCGTTGTCGGTTGCTTTGTGCATGGAGGTCATACGAGCTCCGTGTTCTGCAGCGTGTGAGTCCAATAATGCTTTGAACAGTTGTGTTTTCAACGAGCGTGGAATCAAGTCGGCAACGATGAATTCTTTGCTCGGCTCAAAAATGTACTCTCCTGATTTCTTTTTGTTTTCAGTAACTGCCGGAGGTTGAACCGGCAAATATTGTTCTGTCGTAGTAATCTGCACAGCAGCATTTTTAAACTGATTGTAGATCAATTCAACTTTATCAAATTGTCCATCTACAAACACCTGCATGATCTTTTGAGCCACTGGGGCTACGTTCACAAACGACAGATCATCATACAATTCATTCAGCCCGCGTGGCATGTCTGAACCAATGATTCCATATTCCGTTTTTTTGAAATAATCTCCAGCCTTTTTCCCGATACACAAAACACTCACATTGTTACCCTTGTAATCTTCACGTGCCAATTTAACGGCAGCTTTCAATACGTTAGCATTGAATCCTCCGCACAATCCGCGGTTGGAAGTGATCACCACCAACAGCACATTTTTAACCGGACGTTGTTTTGAATACGCTCCGTCGGAACTGTCGAGACTTGCACTCAGGTTCTCCAGAATCTCCTTCAGCTTACTTGCATACGGGCGCATTTGGGTGATCGCATCCTGAGCCCGGCGCAACTTTGCCGCACTCACCATTTTCATAGCGCTTGTGATCTGTTGCGTTGAACTTACTGATACTATCCGGTTACGGACCTCTTTTAAATTTGCCATCTTTTAATTTGAAAATTTGGTAATTTGAAAATGTGACAATTGCCTCCTTTTCAAATTTTCAAATTGATTAATTATTTATAATTCGCAGATAGATCTTTTGCTACCGACTCCAACACGCTTGTGATCTCGTCAGTGAATTTTCCTGCTTTCAGATCATTCAGAATGTTTTTGTGTTTTGCTTCTAAGAATGCAATGTATTCTGCTTCGAATTCTTTTACCTTGTTGATAGGCACAGAGCGCAACAATCCTTTTGTTCCACAGTAAATGATAGCAATTTGTTGCTCCACACGTGCAGGAGAGAATTGAGCTTGTTTCAAGATCTCCACGTTACGTGCACCTTTGTCCAATACGGATTTAGTTGCGGCGTCCAAGTCGGAACCGAATTTAGAGAATGCCTCTAACTCGCGGTACTGTGCCTGATCCAGTTTCAAGGTACCAGCCACTTTTTTCATGGATTTGATCTGAGCGTTACCGCCCACACGTGATACGGAAATACCCACGTTGATGGCAGGACGAACACCTGCGTTGAACAAGTTCAACTCAAGGAAGATCTGACCATCGGTAATGGAAATAACGTTTGTAGGAATGTATGCAGAAACGTCACCTGCTTGTGTTTCAATGATAGGCAAAGCGGTTAATGATCCACCGCCTTTAACGATGTCTTTCAATGATTCAGGAAGATCATTCATGTTCTTAGCGATCTCATCGTTAGAGTTGATCTTAGCGGCGCGCTCCAATAAACGGCTGTGCAAATAGAAAACGTCACCAGGATAAGCCTCACGTCCCGGAGGTCTACGCAATAACAAAGAAACCTCACGGTAAGCTACGGCTTGTTTCGACAAATCATCATAAACGATCAAAGCTGGTTTTCCGCAGTCACGGAAAAACTCACCAATGGCTGCACCCGCGAAAGGAGCGTAGAACTGCATTGGAGCCGGATCTGAAGCAGTAGCCGCAACAATAACCGTATAAGGCATCGCGCCGTTCTCTTCTAATACACGCTGAATGTTCGCTACAGTCGAACCTTTTTGTCCGATCGCCACATAGATACAAAACACAGGCTGACCTGCTTCATAAAATTCTTTTTGGTTGATGATCGTATCGATCGCAACAGCCGTTTTACCAGTCTGACGGTCACCGATGATCAACTCTCGTTGTCCGCGTCCGATAGGAATCATCGCATCGATCGCCTTCAATCCTGTCTGCAACGGTTCTGTAACCGGCTGACGGTAGATAACTCCCGGTGCTTTACGCTCCAGTGGCATCTCATATAATTTTCCTGTGATCGGTCCTTTACCATCGATCGGGTGACCCATCGTATCTACAACGCGGCCTAACATTCCTTCACCTACCATCAGGGAAGCAATTTTTCCGGTACGTTTTACAACGTCACCTTCTTTGATATCGTTTGATGATCCCAAGGTTACGGCTCCAACGTTGTCTTCCTCCAGGTTCAATACAATTCCTTTCAATCCGCTAGCGAATTCGATCAACTCCCCTGACTGAACTTTTGAAAGTCCATAGATGCGGGCGATTCCATCACCTACTTGCAAAACGGTTCCTACTTCTTCTAATTCCTGCTCCGATTTGAAACCTGATAATTGCTGTCTTAAGATTGCAGATACTTCTGCCGGTTTTACTTCTGCCATTTTTAAATAAGTTAAAAGTTAAAAGTTATAAAGTCAAAAGTGAAAGTGTTTAAACTTCTCACTTTGGTGATCCATTCGTACTAATTTTCTTTGATAAAAGCGTTCTCGTTAAAGCTGCGTTTCAACAAATTCAATTTGCGTGCTATGCTGGCATCTATTTGTTTGTCGCCAACACGTAAAACAAATCCGCCGATCAGGTTCTTGTCGATCTTTTCTTCCAGCACCACTTCACTCGCACTTCCGCCTTTTACCAGCTCCATTACTTTTTTGCGCGTGGTCTCATCGAGTCCGCTTGCAGAAGTAACCACCGCCGTTAATATTTTCTTTTTCTCTTTGTATTGATTCACAAATTCGTTTGCGATCTGTTCCAAAAACACTTCTCTTTTTTTAGCGGTGATCAGCTGAATGTAGGAATCGGTAAGTTTGTCGAGCTTTCCTGCAAACACTTCTTTCAGCACGGCTTGTTTTTTATCGGTTTTGATCAAAGGGCTTTTTAGGAAGGTTACAAAATCGTGATTTGTTTTGCACAGATCAGCGATCGTTTGCATGTCACCATAGGCCTTCTCCAGCGTACCTTGTTCAATGGAAAGGTCGATGAATGATTTTGCGTAACGCGATGCGGCTCTTGTTCCTTGCATTTTTATAAAGTGCTTAAGTTTTTAAGTCAAAAGTCAAAAAAGCTTGATTCCCTTTTGAATTTTGACTTTCTCCTCTTTTAACTTAGTTTAAGTTAACGTCTTTTAATAAAGTGTTTACTAATGTTTTTTGTTTTTCGTCAGATGACAGTTCTGATTTCAGAATTTTTTCCGCGATCTCAATGGACAAAGTAGCTACTTGATTTTTCAATTCTGTGATGGCCGCCATCTTTTCGTTTTGAATGTTCTCGCGGGCCATGGTCAGCATGCGCTCTCCTTCTTTTGTTGCAATTCCTTTGGCATCAGCAATCATTTTCTCTCTGATCTCGCGTGCATCTTTAAGCATCAGGTCGCGCTCATTTCTTGCATCTGCAAGAATTTTTTCGTTGCTCGACTGCAAAGCTTTCATTTCTTCTTTCGCTCTTTCCGCTGAATCCAAAGCATTTTGAATCGATGTTTCTCTTTCGTGCAGCATGTTCAAAATTGGTTTCCAGGCAAATTTTTTCAGGATCAACAGGATCAATCCGAAAGAAATTACCATCCAAAAAATAAGACCAAATTCCGGTTTAACTAATTCCATATTTTTGAGTTATGTGTTATAAATTTTTTAATGCTTTGTGAAAAATCAGTATTGCAACCAACCGTTGCAATACTGATTTGTTTGTTCTCTTACTTCAAGAAAATTACAAGAAGTCCGATTACCATTGCGAAGAAAGCAGCACCTTCAACAAGAGCAGCCGTCAAAATCATGTTTGAACGGATGTCGTTGATAGCCTCTGGCTGACGAGCGATTGATTCCAATGCGCCTCCACCAATGCGGCCGATGCCAATTCCTGCACCTACTGCAGCTAACCCTGCACCAAGAGCAGCGATACCATAACCCATTCCGATATTTGGTACCATTTCTGTCGCTTGTAATAAAATTGATGATAACATATTATTTTGTTTTATCCGCCTAAACGCAGGCGGGTTTTTGTTTGCTCCTCTGTCTTTTTGCTGCTGCAGAGGAACTCAGCAGTAATAACCTCACCCCAGCCCTCTCCAAAGGAGAGGGAGAAGGCTAAAAATTTCTTGCGTGATCGTGATCGTCAACATGATTGTGAACATCATGTCCTTCATCGATCGCTGAACCAAAATACATTGCTGCTAAAAGCGTGAATACATAAGCCTGTAAAAAACAAACCAACAACTCCAGCATCCCCATAAAAATAGTGAACGCTACTGAAAACAAGCCAACGCCCCAACCCAACCCGGTGTTCATTTCGGCGAAGATGAAGATCAGACTAAAAAAAGACAAAGCAATGATGTGACCCGCCAGCATGTTGGCGAACAATCGGATCATCAATACGAAAGGTTTCAGGAACATCCCAAAGATCTCTATGGGAGTCAACAAGACAAGAACCCCAATAGGAACTCCCGGCATAGCGAAAATGTGTTGCCAGTAATGTTTGTTTGCCGTAACAACGGTGATGATGAAGACCACTGCAGCCAATACCATTCCGATCGCAACGTTGCCGGTAACATTTGCACCGCCTGGAATGATCGGTATCAACCCCAACAAGTTGTTGATCCAGATAAAGAAGAAAACGGTCAACAAAAAAGGCATGTATTTTTTATACCGTTTTTCGCCAATAGCAGATTTAGCAATATCGTCTCTCACGAAAATAATCAGGGGCTCTAACAAAGATTGCATTCCTTTTGGAGCCTGTCCGGGATTTCTTTTGTACATTTTTGCAGCAGAAATGAACATCCAAAGCATCAGTGCAAAACTCACGAACATGGCCAATACGTTCTTAGTGATGGAAATGTCCCATAGTCCGGCAGTCACCTCTTCATTTAGGGTTGCTTCGTGAGCATCCATGGCTTCGGTTTCTTCCACTGCCACAATGTGGTTCTTCTCCAACATGTAACCGTTGTATGTTTTGTGGCCGTGCTCAAATTTATTCGATAAAAAAATGGAAAGTCCGCGTTCTTTGGAGTAAAGGATAACAGGTAAAGGAAGGGAGATGGAGCGCTCGCCTTCGCCGGCAATGTGCCAGTCGTGTGAGTCGGTGATGTGTCCGATGATCAGTTCTCCGGCGTTGAATTTCTTTGCTCCGTGTGCCTCTTCGCCTTGGTGTGCATCGGTTTGGTGGTGTTTAACATCTGGCTTATTGTCAGGATCGTAAGCGAATCCCGAGGCATTTGTTAAAAGCAGTACAAAAAGAATTAAAAAATGCTTGAGAATATTGGTTTTATTAGCCATTGCACAAAATACGTTACACTGTTTTTCAAATTCGGGTGCAAATTTATATAATTAAACCCTAGATTGGAAATAAAACGACCCTTTTTTTTGACCAATTCTATCAACCCGAAAAAGCGTGATACAAAGCGATGATTGTGAGCGACAAAAGCCTATTTTTTGAAATGACGCATCAGCGTAACTACCTCAAATCCACTGTAAAAAAAATAGGAGATCAGAAAACAAATGATGAAGCCCTGAGCGGTATCTCGGTTTGTTAATCCGTAGACCAAAATAATGATGAGGTAAGCGAATAATTTCAGGGCGGTAATCCCCATATAAGAGTTCACAAATCGTTTGGGATCCTGGTCGGCTGTCCGAATCAGAAAAACGTGAATAAATGCGGTAGTAAGGATGAAAAAAAGCAGGATGACCCAGTAAAGCTTGGTCTGAAAATGCACCGAAGCGAAATGCTGCCAGGTGAGCTGGATCCCAAGGACAACGATTGAAAAAAGAGTGAGTTTGATAAAGAAGGGACGCAAGGAGGCTGGCATTTTATTTTTTAATGAAGTCTTTGATGAAAATATAGATGGCGACAAAAACTGAAACTATGGCTAAAACGAGTGTAAAGATCGGAAATTTAAGTCCCAATAACTGATCCAGCCTTACGCCGCCATAAGTGCCGCCACCCATGATGGCCGCCATTTTAATGCCCATCCCTGAATACTTCAGGTAAATGTTAGGCAGTTTTTTCTGAGAGTTGGGTTGTTTGTTCGGTTCGCTCACCTTTGATGTCTTTTATAACGCCACCCATACTGCAGGTTCCGCTGAAAGTAGCGCCCGGTTCAATGGCTATTTTGTTGGTGATGATATCTCCGCTTAACTTAGAGGAAGCTTTCAAGGCCAGCAGCTCGGCAACACCGATTTTCCCTTTGATGGTTCCTGAAATGTCAGCATTCTGGCAAATGATCTCGCCTTCCACCATGCCCGAAACGCCTATCACGAGTTTGCCTTTTACATTGATGGATCCTGTTAAAGACCCATCTATACGCATATCTCCGTTCGTCGTGATATCGCCCTCAATGGTGGTGCCGGCCCCGATGATATTCACCGACTGGCCTTCTGAACTATTATTTTTTGCCATCTGACTAAACATTTTAACGCTTTTTGCTTGTTTTTTATGTAAAACTAGTCATTTTTTGGCAAAAATGACAGCTTATTTGAAATTTTGAGAGAAAAACTGTTCATAATCCTGAATATTTTTGTCCTTGTAAAACACCGTATAATTTTCCGCCGAGATCACAAAGATCTGGAAAGACCCTTTTTCAAGATCGGCAACCACATTTTTTTGAGCCTCAAGGGCCTCAAAATAGTTCATTGCCTTTTCTTTCCCCTCAAACGATTTCACACTCACCATCTGATGAGTGATGTCGAGGAAGATGCTAGTGATGGATAAATTCCCTGTGCTGAACATCTCAGCATTTAGGTCGGACAGCTTGGTTTTGAACTTATTCAGATCGCCCTTGCCGTTCTCAACAATAATCAGACAATAATACTCGCCGTCTTCCTTAAAGATAAATTTTTCTGCCGGCTTGGGAACGGTGTTCGCTGCGGTATCCGCCGATACTGTATCCGGATTCTTCTGCTTCCTGATCATGTCCAGCATTTCCTGTGCTCTCTCCTTCACCGGATCCTTCGGATATTGGATGACCACTTGCGACAAAGCGCTTTCAAATGCTATGATGTCTTGCGTCCTGCCAATGCACAAGGCTTTCAGAAAACCGAACTTCGGCATCAGATTGCTTTTTGCATACAGTGAATCCGCCTTCTTGCAATTCTCATAAGCTTGTATGTAATTTCCTCCTTCGTACAGCTGAAAAGTCTCGGTATAGAACTTTTCCACCTGGCTTCTGCTCGCAGCAATGTCGGCCGCATAACTAGGGTTCTTGATGATGGCGGCGTAATCCGAATCGGGGTAATCCTTTAGCAAAAGGTTTTTGTAGTAATCGGACTTCGGCTGATTGTTCATCGACAAATAGATCCGGTAAAGCTGATAATAAGAAGTGAGCTTGTACTTATTCTCTGGATAACGCTGCAGCAATTCTTCAAATGCCTCGACTGATTTCTGATTGTTCTGAAGCTGTTCTTTGTAAATGGACCCTACATTATAAAATGCTTCTACAATCTTATTGTTCGATTTCGCGATTGCATCGGGCGTCAGCGGAATGTTCTTCAGATAATGATTTTTGTCCTTTTTATTTGTCTTGGTCTTTGAAGCAAGGGATGTTCCGGTTCCCAAGGTCTGGGCGGAATCACTAATGTCGGTGGGGTTTTCGTCATTGAGCGAAGTGGCCACGATCTGATCTTTTTCACTTCTCCTCCAGTTGTCTTCCAATTTACGGCTTCCCCACTTTTTATTAAACGCCCCGACCCCGAAAGCCACAGTAGCCGGATTGTAAAAATACCAGGCACTGGAAGTTCCAGTAGTGTTGGCCTCTGCAGCTGCCTGATTGTTGTTGGATGCCTGAGTGAGTTTGTAAAGACGTTCTTCCTCTTTTGCTTTTTCTTCCTCGTCCATTTTAACAATCATTGCCTCTATAGCACGCTCCCGGGCTTTTTCATCCATCTTGCCAAGACGTTGCAAACTGTCTTCCAGAGCTATGATGTTCAGATTAACAACCAAGGCGGTTAGGCTTTTCTTCTTTTCTTCGATCACCGCATACTCCGCGTAATCCTTTGGCAGCACAGTCATTGTACTGTCATAGTTCGCTTGCGCATTCTTGTAATCCGGTTTGGCGAAATAAATATCGGCACGTTTCAAGTAAGACAATGCCTTTTGTGTGTTGTTGCTGGTACTGGCTTTGATCGATTTTGCAAGATATGTCAATGCCAACGGAATGTCGTTTTCTTTCTGAGCGATGTCGGCCAAAGCATAATAGATCTGATCCTGAAATTCGATGTTCTTGTCATCTCTCAGCATCTTGTTCAACTGCTTCTTGATTACCTTGCTGCCGCCTGAACTGATGTCGTACAACTTTGCCCGGTTGATCTGAGCGTTGAAAGCCATGTCGTATGGTGGATGAAGTCCGGGTACCATTCCGTAATACTGAGCTGCTTTTTTGTTGTCCCCCAGCTTCTCGTAAAGCTGCGCCAATACATAGGTGTAACGCGCCCGTGTGGTTTTCTTTTTTGTCAGCGTAATGGCTTTCGTCAGCGGCTTCAATGCCGCGTTGTAATCTCCGCGCTTAATGTAGTAGTCGGCCGTTACCGCTGCCAGCTCCCGCTGAAAGGATCTTTCGGTCGGAAAGTCTGTAGCATTCCGGATCTCATCGAGACTCGCTTCGGTCAATGAATAGCTTCCGATCTCGTTATTGGTTCGCATCATCCACAGCATCCCGGTGTATTTCGCTTCGGGGTTAGGATAGATCTTGGAAACATACTCAAATGCTTCCAGAGCAGAGAACAAATCCCGCTTGATGAAATGGGCTTTCCCGATCAGCACATAGTTCTCATCGATCCATTTGCAGGCATTGGGAATTTCTTTTTTTGATTTTCTTTCGGTGATGGTGTGACGTTGAATAACGACCGAAGATTTTTTGATGGTCTTGTCGGCATCGCTGTAAAAGGTCTTTGCCGTGGTATTGTCGGTATAGATAAACAAAGGAAGGATCTTGGAGAAATCGTCTTTGTTGGCTTTCTCAATCTTTTTTACGGTCTCCTTGATGTTCTCATTGGAGTAAAAGTAACCGTTGAAGCGGGCGGTCATGTTGTGCCAGCCGCGGTGAATGAAGGTGTTCCTGTTGGTCTTACAGGCGTTCAGTGTGAGCGCCAAGCAGACAAATAATCCCAATCTTACATAAAAGTTACCTTGCTTTTTCATCCGCTATTGTCGTTTCTGCTATTGACGTTCCAACCCTTAAATCGTTGCCGCAACACCTTATAACTAAAGAATCGCAAAAATATTTTATTTTTCCCGAAAAACGATTAAAATTACTAATAATTCCGCAATGGCGCTACAATTAATGCTCCCTTTAACCGAATTATTTTGCGATATTTGGAGCTTGAATGAGCGAACAAAAGGAACATAAGAAAAACCTCTTACAACGACTACGTCACCGTTACCGCTTGGTGGTCATGAATGACGATACTTTTGAGGAGAACCTTTCCCTTCGCCTGACGCCCCTTGGATTAGTGATTTTGCTAGGTTCTGTGACCATCGTAATGGTGATGATCGTGACTTCTTTGATTGCTTTTACGCCCCTCCGGGAATATATTCCCGGTTATGCGGATGTAGCCATGCGCAGGGAGTTGATTACGCTGGCCATGCGTTCGGATTCATTGGAACAGGCTCTTATCGAACAGAACCTGTTCAACGAGAACATTACCAATGTATTGGGCGGCAACATCAAGCCCGATACGTCGGGTACGCGTCCGGACAAAAGCAAGGAATATGAAAAACTGAAGCTCAATGCTTCTAAGAATGAATCTGCTTTAAAGCATTCTATCGAATCACAGGATAAGTACAGTTTGGCTTATGGAGCAGAAAGCAATAAGAACGGGATCAGCAACTTCTTCTTTTTTACACCGGTGAAGGGCGTTGTTTCCGAGCAATTCAAAAGCAAGGACAGGCATTATGGTGTCGACATCGTAGGGCCGGAGAATGAGCCAATCAAGGCCAGGCTTGATGGAACGGTGGTGTTGGCGACCTGGTCTTCGGAAACAGGTTATACGATAACCGTTCAGCACACTAACAATTTGCTTTCGGTTTACAAACACAATTCCGTCCTGCTGAAAAAAACTGGTGATTTTGTAAAAGCCGGTGAAGCAATTGCCATCATTGGTAATTCCGGGGAACAAACGACAGGACCACATTTGCATTTTGAACTTTGGTACAATGGGAGCGCAATTGATCCTCAGGGATACATGGTCTTTTAGGTTGCGAATAGCGAATAAAAACGAAAGTACGAATAACGAAAAAAACGAATATTGCGAATCTGTGTTTGCTAAAATGAATTTAAAACAGAGGCTATCCCCTTCCGATAGCTATCGGGATCCGAGGGGGCAAGGGTAGGAATAGAGAAATCAACAACAGAAAAGAGAGCTTGTCAGATAAAAAAAACATAGCAATACTTGGAAGCACCGGGTCCATTGGAACTCAGGCGCTGGACGTGATCCGCGCGAACAAAGACAAATTCTCTGTGGAGGTGTTGACGGGAAATGGGAATGCAGATCTGTTGATCAAACAAGCCATTGAGTTCGATCCGAATGTGGTTGTCATCGCTGACGAAAGCAAATATGCTTATGTGAAAGAGCGTTTGTCGTCCCGCGACATAAAAGTCTACGCTGGCAACAAAGCAATCACGGATGTGGTGCAGATGGACAGCGTCAATATGGTTCTGGCAGCGATCGTAGGATATGCTGGATTGGAATCTACCTTGTCGGCGATAAACGCAGGAAAACAAATTGCGCTGGCGAACAAAGAAACTTTGGTCGTGGCAGGAGACATTGTCACAGCCCTTGCAAAAGAAAAAGGCGTGAATCTTTATCCGGTGGATTCAGAGCATTCAGCCATCTTTCAGTGCCTGGCCGGAGAGTTTCACAACCCGGTGGAGAAGATCTATTTAACTGCTTCTGGTGGGCCTTTCAGGGGAAAGGATAAAATCTTTTTAAGTACTGTAAAAAAAGAACAAGCTTTAAAACATCCGAATTGGGAGATGGGCGCGAAGATCACCATCGACTCTGCATCCTTAATGAACAAAGGCCTGGAAGTGATAGAAGCGAAATGGTTATTCGGATTAAAATCAGAGCAGATCGATGTAATCGTTCACCCGCAGAGCATAGTTCATTCCATCGTACAGTTTACCGACGGCAGCATGAAAGCCCAAATGGGGCTGCCCGACATGAAATTACCCATTCAGTATGCAATGGGGTATCCCGACAGAATGAAATCAGATTTCCCGCGTTTTGATTTTTTAACACATCCGCAGCTGACTTTCGAGCCTGCTGATACAAAAACATTTCGTAATCTTGCACTCGCGTTTGAAGCGATGAACAAAGGAGGAAACGCCCCCTGCATCTTGAATGCTGCAAATGAAATTGCCGTCGCTGCTTTTTTACAAGACAAGATCGGCTTTTTGCAAATGAGTGATGTGGTGGAGAACTGTTTGCAAACAGTAGCCCACATTGCGAAACCAAGCTATAAGGATTATGTGGAGACAGATGCAGAAACAAGAAGAGTTGCAGAACAATTTTTGAATTCTTGATTTGTAGAATTTAGAATTAAAAAAATAGAAACGAATAAAAGTTGAATATAGATTTGTGTGCAACAACTCAGCAAATCTAAAATTCAAAAAATCTAAAATTATAATTAATGTTAACACAAGTAGCACAATTTATATTAAGTCTTTCAATCCTCATTGTATTGCATGAGCTGGGGCATTTTATTCCTGCCCGCCTCTTTAAGACCCGTGTCGAAAAATTCTATCTGTTCTTCGACCCGTATTTCTCTTTGTTCAAAATAAAAAAGGGGGATACCGAATACGGAATCGGCTGGCTTCCTTTGGGAGGCTATGTGAAAATTTCAGGGATGATCGATGAGTCGATGGACAAAGAACAAATGAAATTGCCGCCGCAGGATTGGGAATTCCGTTCAAAACCAGCCTGGCAGCGGTTGATTATCATGGTAGGTGGAGTGACCGTGAATGTGATCCTGGGAATTTTAATTTATGCAATGGTTCTTTTCGCCTGGGGCGAAGAATACCTTCCAACACAAAATGCAACTTATGGGATAGCCTGCGATTCACTGGCCCTGAAAATGGGTCTACGTGACGGAGATAAAATTCTTTCCGTTGAGAACAGGCCGGTAGAAAATTTTTCAAGAATCACCGGTGAAATCGTATTGGGACAAGTGAAAACCGTCCAAGTAGAACGCGATGGGAAGAAAATAGACATCTCTGTTTCCGATGATGACATCAGCGAAATGGTGAAGAACAGCAAAAGCCCTTTCATCGGTCCACGCATCCCTTGCATAGTAGATTCGATTGTTCCCGGATTACCAGCAGAGGAAGCGGGCTTCAAGAAAAACGATCAGATCATTGCCATAAACGGGAAATCGGCTTCTTACTTTAATGAAGTGACCACTGCCTTAAAAGCAAATCCATATACGGTAGCGAATATCGAAGTGCTGAGAGGGACTGATACCGTCTTGCTCCGCACGCCGGTAAAAGGTGACGGAACCATCGGTTTCCAAACCCGCACACTGGACAAGTTCCTGAAGCTGGATACGATTCGCTATTCATTCTTGGAAGCATTTCCTGCCGGGATCTCAAAAGCGAAAAGAACATTTGTGGATTACATCAAGCAATTCTCCGTGATCTTCACCGTGAAAGATGCACACAAACAATTGGGCGGATTCGGCACCATTGCAAGTGCATACAGCAAAACCTGGGACTGGCAGAATTTCTGGGGCTTTACTGCGTTCTTAAGCATTGCACTGGCAATCATGAACATTTTACCAATTCCCGCTTTGGATGGCGGACACGTGATGTTCTTGCTTTATGAGGTGATCACCCGCAGAAAACCGAATGAGAAATTCATGGAATATGCTCAGTACGCGGGAATGTTCCTCTTGCTGGCATTGTTGTTGTATGCCAATGGCAACGATATTGTAAGGGCTATTTTCGGATAAATTTTTCATATCTTTAATGACATGATGCCTGTAAAAAAACTTTTCTTCTTTTTACTTTTCATCGCTTTTGCTGCGCTTTCTTTTGCGCAGGAAGGAACAAGAAATTCCGAAACCCCGGGGAAAGACTTGAGCGGAAAGATTTGCATAGTTCCTTTTGAACCCAAGCTATACATGAGTGAGATCGATCAGAAAATCAATCAGGTTACAAAATGGCCTTGGGAAACCATCCGCGAAAATTTCAGACGCCAGCTGAACGATCAGCTAAAATTAAAACTTCAATCTACTTTTTCGGTTCTCTCTTTTTACGCTGACTCAGCAAAAATGTCAAAGGACCTAGATTATGCTTATAACTCCACCGGGCTCTCTTACGACCCTGTGAACAAGCCAACAGACGCCAAAAGCGCTAACGTAACTAAATCCGGTGTTTCTAACGGACAGATCACAGTGGAGCAGAGCAGCGATAAAAAATTCATGAATACAAAGTTGACGAATGTGGAGATGCTCGCTTACCTGAATAAAAAATACCAGAGTGAATATTTTGTTTTTATCAATCAGCTCGATATTAAGAACGATATGAATTCCTACGACATTGCTTCGGACACCTATCAGAGAGAAGTCGTTGTCCACTACTCCATTTTGGACCTGAACGGAAAGACCATAAATGCCGGAATTGCTACTTCGCGTTTTTCATCGAAAGAAAACAATCCTAAAAAAATTGTTTCCCAATGCTTCTCCCCCATCGCAAGCTATATTGCTGCTAAGTTCACAGCGGCAGTCAAACCAGCCCCGGCACCTCAGAAAAATTAGTCGAATCTGTTTGCAGATCGTTATTTGATCTTAACGATCTTCTCTACTTTCACAAATGTGTTCTCTTCATCAACTATTTTTGCAAAGTATTTTTTTCATAGTTGTAATTAATGTTATTATAAAATGTAGTTTCCTGTATAATTGTTTTCAAGCACTAAACGGCCTTCTATATTTAAAAAACACTGAAGGCCGCCTTTAAAATATCAGAATTCTATTTTTGTTTCTCCATCTTTTTTGTGCCTGCTACTTTCCCGTCAACGATCAAAGCATAGGTATACAAACCATTACTCAAGTCGTTAGCAAAAACATTCAGTTGTCCTTTTCCTTTTTCCGAGATGTCCACAGCTTTGATCAATTGTCCCGAAGCGTTGTAAAAAACGATCTGTGCTCTTCCTGCGTCTTCCGGAATAAAATAATTGATCACCGTTTGTTCTGCGAAAGGATTCGGCACGTTTTGGTCAAGCACTATTGAACCTTCGTCGCTTAATTCAACTTCATAAGTGGTTGTTCCGTTAGTTCCACTGTTTGCAGGAGTTGTAGTGATTAGTTTTCTTAATTCGTCAATTTGATTTTGAAGGTCACTAATTTTTTCGTCTTGTGTTTCAATAATAACCTGTTGTTCCTGAATACCTTTTGTTAACAATGGTATTATTCCGTCATAGTTTAATCCTTTAAGTTCGTAGCCCTTACTTATAACTTCTCCGGCTTCGTTCTTCAACTCAATTTTGTCTGCGTTTCCAACAAGTTCAGGTATTACTGCTTCGACTTCCTGTGCAATGAAACCATACTGCCGTTTATTGCCTAAATGCAAATCTTTATATTCATCCGATTTATAATTGTAGGTTACCGGGTTTAATTTTCTAAGTAAATCTAAACCACTTTCAATTGGTTTCACGTTGTCTTTAATATTTCTATCTGAGAAAACAAGTGCTGGTCCCGATGTAATTGCTCCCGCAAAATAGGCTGCCGAAGTCATTCCTTCACCATAAACCCCAATTGAATTCCCGGGTATTGACGTGGCTGCTGAAGCATTTTTTGAAGTTCCAATAACACCAACACTTTGAGAAACTCCACCGGCACCGGAATTGATTGCTTCACCCCATACACCGATATTGGATCCATTTACTGTGTTTGGATTATCAGCACGCCCGACAATTGCCCAGTTTTCGCTAATAGTAGTAGTTGATGTGTTTTGAACTTGTGAAAGAAAACCAAAATTTTTAGTCGTAGCTCCACTGGTAAAGTATTGTCCGCCATTATGATTAGGGGCCGTGCCAGAAACAGTAAATATTGTTCCGTTGTTATCAGAACTTGCCCCGGTTACGGAATATACAATTCCGCTATTTGTAAGTGCAGGAGTATTTATTAGTCCATCATATCCCCGATTTGTGCTCGCTGCATTTGTTCCACCCAAAATTTCGGTTTGTAAACCATAATTCGAAGGGGACGAAGACCCAATCACATCAAAATTGCCAGAAATACTCTGGGAACTCCCATTTGCTGCCAGACTATTGACACCAATAGTAACATTTGACGCAACAGAGGCAACAGAACGGGCATTAACACCAATTGCAAAATTACCGGGAGCTGCTCCTCCAATTGAGATCCCGGCCATACCAATAGCATTGCCACCTGAACTTTGTGCCCGCCCCTGTACTCCTTCTGCAGAACCTGTACCGGTAGTTGTTGCTGTGGCCTGGGCTCCACCGGTAGCTCCATTCCCTGAATTATTATTTACTAATCGTAATGCTCCTGTAGCTACAGCCGAGTTAACAGTGTTTTGAAAAAACGCTGCAAAAGGTTTGGAATCATTAATAATGTCTAAACGCGAGAATGGAGCAGCGCAAGAAAGATTACCAATGCTAACACTTCCCAAAGCGCCTGGAGCATCACTGAAATGAAAATTATTCCCCGCTAAAGGAATTTCCCATGAGGTAATAAGCGGATTCAGTATCGGTGGTGAGGTACAAGGATTTCCCAAACCGGGTCCTCCTGCACTAACACCTGGGACATATATTACATCACCGTTTGCGTCAACAGATAACACACCTGCTCCCGGATTCGCTATAGTTGGAGTAATTCCCGCCTTTAAATATTCAAATCTTAAACCGCTGTTCCCACCGGCAGTTGCTGCTGTCCCGCTTGTGGACGGGCCTACAATGTGT
>JBKJQG010000167.1:0-6876 GCA_046594925.1 Bacteroidia bacterium | reverse complement strand
TGCTATCCTAAATGAGAAAACGGTCAAAAGCCTTAAAGACATTGATTATTTGGTGAAAATACATAAGGCTGATAATTTGGTGGCAAAGATTAAATCGCAACTGACAGTCGAAAATGTGGAGAATACTACTATTCTGGAGTTGACGCTTGATGATGAGATCCCTTTGCGTGCGATCACATTCCTTGACACATTATGCTATGCGTATATCAACTACACTTCAAAAGCTCAGATCGCCATCAATGACAATACAATGGAAAACATTGATAAGCAATTGAAGGAAATCACCGAGGTGCTAACATCAATAGAAGATGACATGGAAAATTATCGTTCCAGTAAATCCATCTTGGATATTGACAAACAACAAGAGGATTATTTTACAAAACTGATCGAATACGACTCTCAGAAAAGGCAAGTTGAACTTTGGATACAATCGCTTATTTCCTTGCAAAAATATATTGTATCTGTTGGTAATTTGGCTGATGAGAAGCTTTTGCCCCCTTCATTTTATATTTCAGATGGAGACAATTATCTTAAAGCCGCACTCGGGAAATTGTATGAATTGCAAATGGAAAGAAACCAGCGGTTAAACGGTTCTACCTCGCTTAACAGAAATATTACAGAGCTGGACGAAGAGTTGGGGTTGTTAAAGAAAAACATTCTTACATATATTGTAAATTCGAAGAAAGGCCTTGAGGATCGCATTGTTGATCTCAACGCTCAGATCAATAGTTATACAAGCATAATCAAAACTGTTCCCAAAACAGAACGAGACCTACTGAATATCCAACGCAAATTGGATGTGAATCAAAAGATGTATTCTTTCCTTCTAGAAAAAAGAGCAAGTACAATGATTGCACGTGCAGGTATTTTGCCGGAAACCAGTGTGATCGAAGCGGCACATTCTGTAGGCATTATAGCTCCAAACAAGCGGAAGATTCTATATTATTTTATTGTCGGAGCACTTATTTTAAGCTTCGTAGTGATCTTTGTCAGAACAGTATTGTTCTCCACAATAGAAAATATCGGCGAACTTAAACGCCTGACAAATTTGCCTGTTCTGGGGGAAATTATTTTTAACCCTTCTGACAATCAAAGTTATTTTATTGTCGACCAAGATTCAAAAGCTCCTATTACTGAAAGCTTTAGGGCGATGCGGACAAATTTAGAATATTTTGGTAGCAACCTTAAATCAAAGGTTGTTCTGCTCACTTCTTATCACCCAGGCGAAGGAAAGACGTTCTGTTCTGTCAACCTTTCAACAATCTTAGCAAAAGCAGGTAAAAAAGTGTTGCTGCTCGAGCTAGACCTTCACAAACCGAAAGTTCAGAAAGCTTTCAATATGCAGTCAATTGTCGGTGCAAGCAATGTTTTGATAGGCAAAAGCGATATCGCATCAACAATACAGGCAACGGATATCGAAAATTTATCTGTGATGTTGTCGGGTCCCACACCTCCAAATGCGTCTGAATTGATCGTCAGTAAATATTTGAATGAAATATTTGAATACGGCCGAGACCATTTTGACTATGTGATCGTTGATACCCCTCCAATTGGTTTGATCACAGATGCGTTGGTGATGATGAAAAATGTAGATGTTTCTTTGTTTGTGATGAACACCAAGTTTGCTAAAAAGCAGGTGTTGACTATAGTGGAAGAGATCGTTAAAACGAATAAGTTACAAAACTTTGCATTAGTTCTTAACGGAGTGAAGCGGAAAAGATCAGGCTATTACTATAACTACGGCTACGGTTATGGATATGGGTATGGTTACGGATATGGCAACAGTTATGGTTACGGGTCAGAAAAGAAAAAATAACCATTTTTTCAAAAGTATACTAGGCTAGATAATTTAGATGTTAACTCAGAGATCTGTAAATGAAAATTTTCTGGACTATTTTACGTGAAAAATGGAACGATCTCAAGATCCGGTTTAAAGTAGATTTTTCTTACAGGTATAAAAAAAACTATTCTCGCGTTAAGTCGTTTGTGCCTGTTTCTCTTTCCCTTAAGCAAGGTGTAATAATTGAACCGAACGTCCAGCTGTCAGGACACCTCAAAAGCATTGGGAAGTACGTTTACATAGCAAACAATACCTATGTGGGTTTCTGTAGCAATATAGGGAGTTTTACGAGTATTTCCTTTGGAGTGAAGATTGGGTTAAGAGCACATCCACTCCATTTTATTTCTTCAAGTCCTGTTTTGTATGCGAAAAGAAGAGGCTGGGTTGAGAATGATCTTTTTGTAGAGGGTACTGCAATGACATATATTGGAAATGACGTGCTGATTTCTGCCAATGCGGTTATTTTGGCTGGAGTAACAATCGGTGACGGAGCCGTTATCGCCGCCGGAGCGGTAGTAAACAAAGATGTAGAACCGTATTCCATTGTGGGTGGTGTTCCTGCAAAACACCTTAACTTTCGTTTTTCGGATGATATTAGAAAATCGCTTTTGGAAAGTGCTTGGTGGGATATGGAGGACGAGAAACTGAAAAAACACATAGCTCATTTCAATGCACCTTCAGAATTTATTTCTAGTTTAAAAAATACCTAAAGGCTGGGCAATGTATTTTTAAATCAGCTGTTAATTATGACAAATAGCCTTACATCCACTGTTTTACTTTCCTACCTCATTTATTTGTCTGCCCTTGTACTCTTTATTTTTATCGGTAAATTGTTTATTAAGTCGCAAATGAAGCGACTGTTATATTTCAACAATAGTTTTTTTTATTCCTTCCTGGGTATAGTGCTTTTTATGATTGGCTTTTCTTTGATCTATACGAGCGTGACTGGGACAGTGAACCTGGTCATGTTACTTTTGCTGATATTCTGGCTGTTTCAAATCAGAAAGAAACAAGATCAAGATGGAAGTTTTGTAAAACCTCCAGCTGAAGTGCAAGGCGTTGGAATTCTTTTTCTGCTTGCAAACGTTGTTTTTGTTTTGAATCTTATACTCCGGCTCAGCATCGATAAATGGCCCTTTTTTAAAGCTACCAAGGACGAAATATTTTATGCCCTTGTTACTAAGTTCATGAGTGTGAAACACGTCGAAAGCAGTTCTATTGATTGGTTCGCTTATGAGGGAAGAGTAAATCTACGGCCATATCATTACATCGAACAATGGTTAAACCTGTTTCCGTCGAAATTTTTTTCCATGTCGTCATTGGAAACAATGTATTTTGTTGTCATGCCCGTATTTTTTTTCATTACCGTTTTGGGCTTATACACATTGTTTTCTGCAGAAAGTAAACTGAGTTCTGGATTCAAAGTGTTCATAGCGTTATTGCTTTGTTTTTTAGGCTTCCCAGCAATTGATCCAATAAACGGAATGGGCATTTCAAGCGCTATTCCCGGCAACTTAAAATACCTGCCTTTGTTTTGGATTTCCTTTTTATTAATCCATTTACTAAGGAATAATCGTTGGAACAATTGTTTTGCTTTAATCGCGCTATTCCCGTTGTTTAATTACGGGCTTCTTCCCATTACATTGGTTTGTTTGTTGATATACACCGTGCTCTTTAAATATTTATTTAAAGAAAAAAGAGAGTGGTATGTTTTTGCAAGTTATGCTTTCTGTCTCATAGGAATTCCCTTGCTAACAAAGATCAATTCGTTTCCCGGTTTTCACGGGCAATACGACCAGAAAATAAGCGAGATATTTAGCTATTACCGTGGAGATCTGTTGGTATTGAAACTGAAACTAATCTTTGGAATGGGATTCTTCTATTTTAAAAATATTTTTATAAATAATTGCCTCATAATAGCTGCTGTCGTTGTTTTGTGCCTTTATTTTAAAGGGAAACGCCTGCCGGACGGGTATCAAATTAAAAAACCTGTGTTCATACTTTTCGCTCTGGTATTATTTTCATCGCTAGCGATCTGCGCGATTTTAAATTTTATTCTAGATGCCTACCAGATCTTTTACCTGACATTTCAATTGATGTCCGGGCTAATGTTAATCCTTTTGTTGATCAGACTTACAGAATATCTAAAACCATTATTCAGGTGGATTTTGACGGGTGTGTTCTGTTGTTTGTTTATATTGAACATTTGCTTTAAAAGTAGAGAGGAAAAATTTGAAATATTTAATCGTTACGACGAATCATATCGAACTGAGATGAAAAATGAATTTCTGAAAAGGTATGATGGGAAAGCCTGGACCGGACTTCGTTTTATGAACAGAGACTACTATAAAAGTATTTATCAGATCCAGTCTACCGACCAATATGAAGGATTTCCGTTTGTTTTTCTGACAGACAATACACATTTGTATACTGCCAACATAGAGGCCGTTGAGGGAAATGAGCAGGATAAGTTGGGAATATATAAATTTGCTTACGATAGGTATACAAATATTGAATACTTTAACCGTTGGATTAAATTCAACGGATATGAACCATCAAACCCGTCATCTCTGCGAAAGGCACAGCTGAAATTCATGGATGCTTTTAACGTAGACTTTCTGGTGCTTCAAAACGGTGTGGAGCTGCCGTTTGAAATTGTGAGTCTTGTGGATAAAGAAATCATTTGCAGGACGAATGGCGAACGCATCTGTTTTATCAAGAAAGAAGATGCTTTGAATAGGATCCCTAAAAAATAGAAAACAATGATAGTAATAGGTGCTGGTGGACATGCCAAAGAAGTGTTGGAGATCTTGCATGTTGACAAGAGGATTGGAAATGTTCATTTTTTTGATGAGATCACAGCTGCAAAAACTTGCCTTGGAAGTTTTCCGGTGATATCTTCTGATGAAGAAGTCATAGAATTATTAAAAAAAGACACTGCATTCATTTCTGCCATTTCCGGTACTGCCGAAAAAGAAAAGCTTGTAAACAGATTTAAAAAACTCGGCGGCGTTTATCAATCTGTCATCTCGTCGACAGCCGTTATTGGGCATTTTGAAGTGTGTCTTGAAAACGGATTGAATGTTATGCAAAATGTATTTATCAGTAATTATGTGCAGATCGGTGAAGGTTCTTTGTTGAACTATGGTTCAAGTATTCATCACGACTGTCGTATTGGCCGGTATAGCGAGATCTCGCCCAAAGCTCAGTTGCTGGGTGGTGTTACCGTTGGAGATTATGTTTTTATAGGAGCAGGCGCGATTATCCTGCCGAAAGTCAATATTGGTTCTAGATCGATAATTGCGGCAGGAGCTGTGGTTACTGTGGATGTGCCTGAAGATGTTTTAGTAGGTGGTATTCCTGGCAAAATCATCAAAAAGCTTAAAAAATTGTAACTTTACTACATGAACGATCTTAAAGTATCATTTATCATCCCTGTTTATAACAATGAAGGAAGCATTGAGCTCACTTATAATGACCTTCAACAAGTTATTGAGGAAAAATTACCCGGTCATTCCTTTGAGGTCGTTTTCGTGAATGATGGGTCTGCAGATGGCTCATTGGAAGAAATTAAAGCATTAAAAAAGATGCATGAGAATGTTCGTTTTCTTTCATTCTCTAGAAATTTTGGACAAGTCCCTGCGATCATTGCGGGGGCAAAAATAAGCAAAGGCGATATGGCCGTGATTATGTCGGCCGACAGACAGGATCCGGTTTCTTTAATTGAGAAAATGGTGCAGGAATGGAAGGTCGGGAATAAAATAGTGATCGGGACTCGGGAAGATAGAGAAGACAGATTTTTCGATAAACTCACATCAAATATATTTTATTCACTGATCAACCTTGGCAATAAAAAAATTCCACGTGGCGGTTTTGATTTTGTGCTTTTAGACCGTGCGGCACTCGATGAGTTCAATAAGATCAATGAACGTAATAGATTCTTTCAGGGAGATATTTTGTGGCTTGGCTTTTCAGTTAAATTTTTGCCATACAAAAGATTGGAACGAAAAATCGGAAAGTCGCAATGGAGTTTTTCTAAAAAGCTTAAGTATTTTATCGACGGCTTGATCAACACATCCTATTTCCCGATTCGTTTATTTTCTTTACTAGGGTTTTTTACTTCTTTTTCAGGATTCATTTATGCAATAGTGATCCTTTTTAATTTCTGCTTTAATAATATTCCGTTTAAAGGATGGGCCCCCATCATGATGCTGATTTTGCTTATTGGAGGGATGATTATGATCATGCTTGGGATAATTGGTGAATATATCTGGCGTATTTATGATGAAGTAAGAAACAGATCGGTGTATATAGTTGAAGAAAAGGAAGACGCCTAACCTTCACGGGCATGCTTTTGCTTTCTAAAAAATGATGCAATCCGTTAAAGGTCAGTAAATGTGTTAAACCAATTAATGAATGCTTTTTAATTCAGTTAATTTTGCAATATTTCTCCCTTTTGTTTTTATTTTTTATTGGTTCCTTGCTAATAAAAATTATAAAGCGCAAAATGTTTTACTTCTTATATCGAGCTATTTTTTTTATGCCTGCTGGGATTATCGGTTTCTATTTCTTCTGTTTTTTTCGACCGTTTTAGACTATTTTACCGGGCTTAAAATGTCGGAAAGCACCAATGTGAGAGTGCGTAAGTTCTGGTTTTGGCTGAGTATAGGGATTAATCTAGGCTTCCTTTGCACATTTAAATATTTTAATTTCTTTGCTGCGTCTTTTTCTGATGCAATGGCTCATTTAAATGTTCATGTCGATCCCTGGACTTTAAAAGTAGTTTTACCAGTCGGTATTTCCTTTTATACGTTTCACGGACTTTCTTATGTCATCGACATCTACAAAAACAGGATAAATCCAGAAAGAAATTTCATTGACTATTCGGTTTTTGTTAGCTTTTTCCCGCTTTTAGTTGCCGGTCCGATAGAACGGGCGACACATCTTTTGCCACAATTGCAGAGAAAAAGGGTTTTTGATCATGCTTCTGCAATAGATGGTTTAAGGCAGATCCTTTGGGGATTATTTAAAAAAGT
>JBKJQG010000219.1:0-10484 GCA_046594925.1 Bacteroidia bacterium | reverse complement strand
GTTACAATGCAAAAAGTAAAGATTAAAAGTTTTTTACTCATGCAAATTTTGCTTTTGAATGAATTCGTGAATGCTTTGTATTTCATGGTAGTTCTTATTACAAAAAAATTAAATCTTTTCAATGATGCTCTTAATGGGTTAACTCCACCCAACCTTTGTATAGTTTTCCGTCAGCTTCCACCACATAGAAATAGGTCGCGTCGGGCAGTTCCCCGCCGTTACTGCTGGTTCCTTTCCATACTTTATTTTCCGATACGTTGTCATAATCATCTGCAACCCAAACCAGGTCTCCCCAACGGTTAAAGATCGAAACTACATTTCCTTTAATGTTCTGGATTCCTTCGATCGTCCAAAAATCATTGAACCCATCGCCATTTGGTGTGATCCCGGTGTAAAAATCAAGAAGACATTCACCCGCCTCTGCGATCACGACAGTATCATAAATGTTAAAATTACCATCTGTAACGTGGAAAGCATACACCCCCGGAGCAAGATTCGCTTGATTAGAGCTACTGTCGTCCAAAGGAGGGTACCAGTAATAAGTAACGTTGCCTGTGGCTGAAAGGATGTTGATCACTGCCGTCCCATTGCTTGCGCCTTTACAAGCATCGGAGAAAATCACGTTCGCATCCAGTGAACTGTTTGCAAAACTCGGCTGATGAAATCCCTGAGTGAGGCCTTTCACACTCAATGGAGATGCAGGCTGGTAGTATGTCCAGACGATGGCTTCCCCAACCGTATAGTCGATGGACCCCCAGGGCAAGCTCGAAGAGTTTCCCGTGGAGCCCAGTACTTCCTGACTGATCAGGATCTGAGCTTTTGTCGACAACTGCAGAAGCAGCATCAGCGAACAAAAGAGTGTTGTATGTTTTCTATTTATCATTTTGATAAAAAAATATTTTATTATTTCGGATCTGAACTATTTTTTTCTTCTAGTTTTTTCAGCAGGGCATCAATTTGTTTCTGCTGGGCTTCTATTTGCTTTTGCTGCTCCTGCATCCCTTTCACCAATACAGGAATCAATCCTTGATAATTCACAGCGTTGAAATCAAATGTTTCGGTGCTGCCATTTTTTGTTCCGGGCTCTTCTGTAAGCGCAGCATCAAAGTTTGTTTTCTTCACCAAATTTGGGAATACACTTCCCAGTTCATCAGCGATCAATCCTACTTGCGTTCCTTTTGGAAGGTTCATTTTTCCGTAAACACCATCGTTTTTGTATTCGTAGGTCTTTACATTTATTTTCATGATGTCATTGATCCCGGTTTCATAAGGAGTGACGTTATTTTTCAGTCTGCTATCCGACGGTATGAAAGATCCTGAGGCATATACATCTCCTAAAAAGTACCCGGCATAGTTCGTGGTTGCACTCGTCGTTCCGTAACCGTAAACTCCGTAGGAATAAGTCCCCTGTGCATTTGACCTTCCATAAATACCAATCGCTTCACCAGCTAAATCGGGATTGGTGGCGGAAGAATAGGTTCCGTAAATAGCATTTATGCTTGTCGTATTGTTATAAACGTATTTTGCATAGGTACTGCTAGTGGTAGATAAAGCCATTTTATAAGCAGTACTTGGAGCCTGACCGATACCAAAATCTTGTCCTGCCGAAATGGTCATTGCAGCGTCGGCAGTTGTAGCATTCGCGCTGCTGGCAACACCATTCACGGCGAAGATCATATTTCCTTCACCGTTAGTTGATGCATTGTCTTCAAAGAAGATCGCACCTTTGTAATGGAAGTCGCCATTTATAGCCGTTGACCCACCTGTCCTGAATCGGATACCTGCAGTGGTGCTGGTAGTATTTGAAAGATTTTGCACACTGATGTATGATCCACTTGTACCGCCGGTAGTAGCGTTTGTTTCTTGAACCAATAATTTGGAAACCGAAGATGTTGCTCCACCAATGTTCACATTACCACCGGACATTACCCCTAACGCTATGTTACCCGCTGCGTCAAAGATGTATGCTGTTCCTGAACCACCACCATTGAATACTTTTAGCGATGCCACTAACCCGGATGTACCGGCAATGGATGTTGAGCCGGCGATGTACGTGGTGCCGGTTACATCCAACCTAGCAGTTGGTGCAGAATTTCCGATACCCACATTTCCGGAACCATCAATGATCATTCTTGATGTATTGTTTGTCCAGAAGTCCATTGCGTTCGTTGAATTGGTATATCTCACCGCGCCTAAGTTTGTAAAGGCGGTTGTACCAAAGGTCAGCAAAGAAGAAAGTGCAGTACTAGTTGTTAAACTGAGCGAAGGCCCGGCAGTGGCATTATTAATCTGCAGCATTTGAGTTGGAGAAGCTGTTCCGATACCAACGTTTGTTCCGTCATCAAATAAGGTCCCTGTTCCTAAAGTCGAAGCCGTCGCCCATTTTGCAACATAATTCGTTGTTCCTGCTCCGGTAACAGAACCTCCTGCAGCAACTGATAAGTTACCTAAGGCGTCTGCAATCACAGTTCCACCTGCGCTTAAACTGGAGATTCTGGCAGTACCAACAAGATGAAAAGTTGTAGCTGGATTACTTGTCCCTATCCCAACGTTCGCTCCGTTACCCAAGATTAAGCTGTTGGAAGTCGTAACACTTGAATTCGCACCGATGGCTGTTGCATTTGTCAGCGCAGGCGAACCGTTTGCCTGATAACCCAGATAAGTATTGTTGCTTCCTGTATTGTTAGCTCCGGCGGCATATCCGATCGTAGTATTGTTATTTCCTGTTACGTTGCTTTGCAGGGCATTGAAACCCATACTTGTGTTATTAGCTGCCGTGGTTCCTAAATTACCGGCTTGTCCTCCGACATAAGTATTTGAATAACCTGTTGTATTGGACTGCCCTGCTTGATAACCCAACATGGTCTGTCCGTTACCGGAAGTGTTTGATACTCCGGCTTGGTAACCGACAAAAGTATTAAAGTTACCTGAGTTGGCGATTCCCGCCTGGTCTCCCACGTATAAGCTGGTACCCGCGCCTACCCCTAACATCTTTACTCCTCCTATCCTGTAAAAACCGGAAGAAGTAATGTTTAATTCTCCGCCTACATCCAATTTATAGATTGGAGATGCTCCCACACCGATACCAACATTAGCCCCATTGTTGAAAATATTACTGCTGTTTACAACCCATGTGGAACCGCTCCAATAGGTTGTATTTCCTGCCGCAGTGCCTGAGGCAAATGTACCTGTTGGTCCAGCAATCCCAGTTGCTCCGGTTGCTCCGGTTGCTCCGGTTGCCCCCGTTGCTCCTATTCCGCCCGCTGTTCCTGTTGCACCGTTAGAACCTGTGGGACCAGTTGCACCTGTTGCACCAATTCCACCTGCTGGTCCCGCTGCACCGGTTGAACCTGTCGCTCCGGTAGCACCAACACCACCGGCAACACCCGTGGCACCTGTTGGACCTGTTGGACCCACAGGGCCCGCAGGACCTGGAGCACCGTTCAAGTTAACGGACCAGGAAGCGAAAGTTCCGCTCCCGGCAATGGATGTTACGTTTACGTTCATTGCTCCTGTTGCCGGATTGTAGGCTGTTACATCACCTATCATCTGAAAACCGGGAGAATTTGCTATAATAACTGTCTGACCCACTGAATAAGCCAATCCCATTCCCACTGTAAACCCCTTAGGGCCCAATGCAATGAGCATCGATGTTGTAGAAGTCGTTGCATATTTGTCACCCACCGGGCCGGTTGTTCCTGTTGATCCTGTCGGACCTGTTGGACCTACTCCACCTGTAGAACCAACTGCTCCGTTCGATCCAGTCGCACCTGTTGCGCCTACACCTGTTGCGCCTGTAGCGCCTGTTACGCCATTAGCACCTGCTGTTCCGGTTGCTCCCACTGCTCCATTGGCTCCAGTAGGACCTGCCACACCGGTATTTCCGGTCGGGCCTGTTGCGCCTGTTGCGCCTGCTCCACCCACTGCCCCTGCACTACCTGTCGCACCAGTTGGTCCAGTTGTACCAGCTGCTCCTGGAGCACCAGCTACACCTGCCGTACCGTTAGCACCTGTTGGACCTGTAGCACCTGTCGAACCTGAAGGACCTGCACCTCCGACTGCACCTGTTGGACCAGCCGGACCAGCAACGGATGAAGCAGCTCCGGTTGGACCAGTAACTCCTATTGCACCTGTCGGACCTGTTACACCATTTGCTCCTGCTGTACCAATCGGACCCTGAGCACCTGTGTCGCCTGTAGCCCCTGTAGGACCGGTTGTTCCAGCTCCAGTTGGACCAGTCGCTCCCGACGGACCAGCTACTGAAGACGCTGCACCTGTAGGGCCAGTATCACCTGTAGCTCCGGTTGGACCGGTAGGACCCACAACCGTAGATGCAGCCCCAGTAGGACCGGTTGCTCCTGCACCAGTTGGGCCTGTTGGACCCGGTGTTGTGGACGCAGGACCTGTTGCTCCCGTAGGACCATTGGTCGAATATTTTGAATACAATGCATAAGGTACGCTCATCATTTGCGTTCTGCCCATCACAAAAGGACCTGTACCGTCATTGATGGTTACTTGTAAATATTTACTACCAGCACCCCAGTTTATTCCCGGGAAAGCGGCAGTATTGATACTTCCTATTTTCAAGTTGAATATACCATACACGTTAGTGAGAGCGGCATGAGTTTCCGTAAACTCTAAAGTTCCACCTGTAGGGGCGTCAAAGATCTCAAACGTTACGGTTAATGATGCACTGATCAATGATGACCCCGATGCGTCACGCGCTACTGCCTGATAGTTGATTCCTTCCGGTGGTGCTTGTGCAAAAGAGAATGCACTTGAAAATAATAAGAGTAGAAGTATTGAAAGTTTTTTACTCATGGTTATTTTTGTTTTTAAGGTACTCGTGAATACGTGATATTTCATGGTGATGATTTTATAATTTATAGGCAATTATTTTTCCTCTGTTAATTTAGAAGCGTCAAGCAATTGTTTAATGAGCAATTGTTGAGCTTCAATTTGTTTTTTCAGTTCTTCGATCTGAGTTTGTTGTTCTTGAGCTGACTTAACTAACAAAGGGAATAACTTGTCGTATTGAATGACTTTGATGTCAATTTCTTCGGAGATTTTTTGTTTTGTTTGGGAATCATACTGCGCAGGATGAATGCTATTTTTTACCATACCTGGGATGACCTCTTCTATCTCCTGTGCAATAAAACCCCATTGAAGTTCTGCAGGAAGATTAATTCCTTTGTATTTATCTGTATCGAAATAATATTGTTTTACCTTAATCTTAGAAATGGTTTCCGTTGCATTTAGTTCTAACTCCTGAATTTCTTTCTTTAATTTTCTATCTGAAACAGTCCATGCTGTACCAGTAGATGAAAACTGCGAGCCATTAGAATAAATAGCATAGCTCCCGGCTACTACGGACACGGTTGAAAACACGCCATAATTAGTTCCTGTGCCCGATGCGGTAGCTTGAATACCATAGTGTTGACCGGCTGTTCCTCCTGAATTAATAATATCAGCACCATAAGATGCGCCAGTATAGCTAGTTGGAGCACAGGTGACATAAATACCTTTATAGCCACCGTGGAATTGTCCGCCATAACCATATCCCGGATTATTAATTGATTTCCCCAAAACTCCAGTACCATCCGAATTTACAACACTTGTATTTTCAGACCAAGTGGACACTAGTCCCGACAGTGGTTCTGTCACATGCAATTTATAACTTGGTGAACCAGAGGAGGCAACTCCACCGACGCCGACATTTCCACTGGGCAATACAGTCAGCTTCGCGCCGCCGGCAGCAGTAAAAATGAAGAAAGGATGATTGGAGATGGTGCCTATAGAACCACCGTTAGGACCACCGCTTCCAATGTAGGTAGCCATTTGAATCGTGCCATCAGACTGTTGAAGCCCATACCCGGAGGCACCTACTTCGATCGGATAATTTGGCGTTGAAACCCCTCCGCCCACTTTAACTCGGTTAGCAACGTAAACATTTCCGCTATTAAAAAAACCTGCCCAGTTGTTCGTAGAAGATCCAGTTGCACTAGCGAAGACCGCAATTGCTTCACCGGAACCAGATACAGAAGCGACTGCATCCAATCCTCTTGCTCCACCAGTTGTAGCAGTATTGGTGGCCGAAGCTTCTACCCCAATGGCTTGACTTCCTACACCATTCGTCTGAGCATAGACCCCATAATTGTTTGCAGATCCTGACCCGGTAGATAATGCATAAACAGCAGCGTTGACTCCAGCCGCATTCGTTGATGTCTGGTGTTCAAAATAAGCCATCTGACCTGATGCGGTAGTATTTTGAAAAACATGCATTTTTCCAGGACCAGTAGGCGTAGCAATACCTACGCCCAGGGTTGTTCCGTTATCCACGAGAATGGATGTTGGAGTTAGACCTGTTCCTGATCCGTTCCATTTAGGGAAATAATTCGGCGTACCGGATCCTGTAAGTGCAGATCCTCCAACTACGGATAAAGTTCCGGAACCGTTCGCCACCACTGTTCCCCCAGGGCCAGCCAATGTTCCGATGGTCACGTTCCCCGAGTTGTCTATCACGATCCTGTTAGGTGTGTTATTGGTCCAAAAATTCATCGAGTGATTGGTGCTGTTGTATTGCACCGCTCCAAAAAAGGTATTTGTTGGATTTCCGAAGTACAAAGAACTGTTGGCGCCGTTTGCCGACATCATGCTTAAACCAACGCTCCCTGAAAGATCAGAAATCTGCACTTTCTCTGCCGGGGTGACCGTCCCAATCCCTACGTTTCCATTTTCATTAATCATCATTCGGTCGAGCAAAGATCCGCCATTTGTATAAAAATGCATTTGCCCTCTAAGTGTAGAACCGGAGGTATTGGTCATCTCGATCCGTCCGGTATTGTAATTATTTCCATCAGTTGCTCTCGCAATGAAATCGATTTTATTTTGAACACCGCTCGGGCTGCTGCTTCCTCCGTTTAGTTCCAGCGAAGCCGCATCTGAAATAGCGGGTGAGCCTGTTCCTGTTGAAATGGTCAAATAGCGTGTAGAACCAGCGATTAAACCCGGACTAACGGTCCCAATCCCGATGTTTGTTCCGTTGTTATATAAGTTGCTGGTAGCAAGCCATGTTCCTGAACTGTTATAAAGAGTTTGTCCGTTTACACCTGTAGGCAATAATCCGCTGATACTTATGTTGGTCGCTGTTGTGATGCGGCCAGTTATGTCCACTGAAAATTGCGGGATGGAAGAAGCTGTTCCATAACTGCCTACTGTAACTCCACTGTTTGCAAGTGATATAACAGGCGTTGTTCCTCCCGTGCTGACGATTGGGGCTGTACCCGAGACGGATGTAACAGATCCTCCTGAAATAATCGCAACCCATGACAAACCATTGAAATAATAGAATTGATTTAGCGAATTGTCATAAACCAACAAGCCTGTTGCAGGAGACGCAATAGCGGTCCGTTGAGCCGTTGTCATCCGAGGTACTAAAACGCCTTTGGTGGTTGAACTAACATCTAACAATGCAGTAGGGTTTGGCGTGGATGTTCCTATACCAATATTCCCCACACTTCCTCCTGAACCTATTATCCTTAAACGCTCTGTATTATTTGTTCTGATCGTAAAATCTGCAGCATCGGTTGTTCCGATAAAATTCGTTGCTGAGAGCATTCCGGAATTTCCGTTCGTAATCCATGCTCCGTTGGTGGAAGTGATGGTAGAAGGAATGGAAGTCACGATATTTTGTGTTCCGTTTGTGTTAAAGTTGTTAGAAGAGATCGTCCAAGTTGGGCCTGTTGCTCCTGTTGCGCCATTTGTTCCCGCCGTTCCGGTTGGACCTGTTGCACCGTTTGCTCCAGCTGCACCTGCAGTTCCAGCCGGACCTGTGGCACCAGTTGTACCCGCTGCTCCCGCCGCCCCTGCAGTTCCGGTAGGGCCTGTGGCGCCTGTCGTTCCTGTTCCCGTTGCACCCGTTGCTCCTGTTGCACCCGCTGTACCTGCAGCTCCTGCAGCTCCTGCTGTTCCCGTCGGCCCTGTTGCACCCGTTGTTCCTGTTCCAGTTGCACCTGTTGCTCCGGTGCTACCTGCAGGGCCAGCAACTCCAGTCGGACCTGTTGGACCAGCCGCACCTGCCGGGCCCGGTGCGCCATTTAAATTCACCGACCAGGTTGAAAACGGACCGGTTGCTCCTGAAATACTTGTAATATTCACAGACATGACTCCTGTCAGAGGGTTGTAAGCCGTAATAGTTCCTATCATTTGGTTGGAAGCCGAATTTGCTATGATCACTGTTTGTCCAACGGAATAAGCTAATGAATCGTCAACTGTGAAGGTATGAGGCGTCATCGTTATGCTCATTGAAGTTGTTGAAGTGGTGGAGTACCTATCACCCACCGGTCCCGTTGAACCCGTTGCTCCGGTCGAACCTGTTGCTCCAACTGTTCCCGGTGCGCCTGTCGCTCCGTTGGAACCTGCAGCGCCTGTTGCTCCAGTATCACCCGTTGCACCTGTCGCTCCTGTTGCTCCGACTCCGGTTGGACCTACGGGACCTGTCGGACCTGCTACCGATGAGGAAGCACCAGTTGCTCCGGTAGGACCAGTCAAACCTGTATCACCTGTGGCTCCGGTCGGACCTGCAACAGTTGAAGTTGCTCCTGTTGCACCGGTTGCGCCTACTCCGGTAGGACCGGTTGCGCCTACTGTACCTGTGGCTCCAGTCGGACCTTGTAATCCAGTCGGACCATTCCCTGAAATTTTTGAATACAATGCGTAAGGCACACTCATCATCTGGGTTCTACCCATCACAAAAGGACCTGTACCATCATTGATCGTCACTTGCAAATATTTATTTCCTCCACCCCAATTGATTCCCGGGAAGGCTGATGTATTGACACTTCCTATTTTCAAGTTGAAGATACCATACACGTTCGTCGTGGTGCTATGAGTTTCAGAAAACTCTAATGTTCCACCGCTCGGTGCATCAAAGATTTCAAATATTACCGTTAAAGGTACCGTGATCAACGAAGCGCCAGCGGCGTCACGCGCGACAGCCTGGTAATTGATCCCTTCGGGCGGTGCCTGAGCAAATGAAAACAGGCTTGTCAAAAATAATAATGCGAGTAGCGATAATTTTTTACTCATGGTTGTTTTCGTTTTTAAAAGTGCTCTTGAATTCTGTGTGTTTCAAGTTGATGAATTTTAATCCTGATTTCTCTATTTCGTTAATTCGATATAGCCGTTGTAATCTTTGTCCTTAAACTTGATGATGTAGAAATATGTCCCGTCGGGAACCAATTTATTTCCTCTGTAGCTTGTGCCTTCCCATCTGTTGTCCTTGTTATTATAACCTTTAGTCTCCCAAACCTTATCGCCCCAGCGGTTGAAGATGTATACTTCATTCTTCGGGTCGACAGAAATACCACCAATGAACCAGAAATCATTATGATCATCACCATTAGGAGTAAATCCTGAATAAGTGACAATGTCACAAGAACCATTCTCATCAACAAAAACGGTAACCGTATCTGTAGCTGAGCAACCTGAAGCTTCTGTTCCGACAACAGTAAAAACTGTCGTTGCCGGAGGAGTTGCCATTGGGCTTTGTAAATTCGGATCATTCAACAAACTTGCGGGTGACCATAAATAATTTGCGGCACCGGAGCCATTTAGCTTAATTCCATGTTCCCTACAAGTTGTCAAAGGTGCTCCTGCATCCACGTTTGGAATAGGATAGATATCAACAGAAACATTTAAAAGTGCGCTCTTACAATTATTCGAGGCATCAATCGCCACCAAATAAAAGTTGAAATAATTCGGAGTCATGATCGGTACACCTCCGAAATTATCGAAGGTGGTAGCCGGTGATTGTAATGTAAGGAAAACGCTTAAAGTCGAATCGGTAAACCATACGACATCGTATGGAGACGAGTTGAGATAAGCATTTGCAGTATCTCCTGTACACAAGAGTTGATCAGGGAACATAGATGCCAAGGGCGGTGGAGGAGTAATATTGATAAACAAACTATCTATATAAGAATTAGAACAAGGTGGCGAGGTTTCATATTTTAAAAATACAAATCCAGAGGAGGTAACGCCTGAAATATCAACAGTTCCAGTTACCGGGTTTACATCACTTGTGGACAAGCCCACAGGAGGAAAAATAACTGAAAATGTCCCACCACCAGCCACTGGAAAATCTGTAACGGTGATGAACGAATCGACAGTACAGTAAGCGTTTTGGTTGCAATCAAAATAAGGATTCGCAAATGGCTGATTGATGATGTAGATCGTATCAACGATGGTACAAACGACAGAGCCGGTATCGACAATGGTCACAGTATTCATCCCGGTACACAGCGCAGTCGCGACATAGCCGGTCTCGCCATTGCTCCAGGTAATACTGGAAATGGCGCTGGCACCACTGGTCACAGAAACTACAGCACCGTTGGTGCAGGCAGTTGCTCCGGGGCAGCCAAAAACGGTTTGCGTAACGTTGAATTCCACAGGACCGGGAACATAAACATTGAATCCTGTCGAGC
>JBKJQG010000039.1:0-6660 GCA_046594925.1 Bacteroidia bacterium | reverse complement strand
TTTACCTCATCAAACATGTTTTTATTGCCGGAGAGCGTCCAGGCACCTTTGTCGACGCCATAATTAGAAACATAAATGATGTAATCCCATAAAAAAGAAATGATGACCGTAATGCTTCCGGCAATGAAGAACATCCACTCTATGAATTGAATGTGAACATACTTTCCTTTCTCTTGAAAAAAAACGATCATTAAAGCAAAAACGATCATCGACAAAGAAAGAATGCAAGGCGCTATGACAGGGCCTACCCAAGGAACCGGGATGAGAAATAAAATATCCCAGGTAAAAAGTGATTCCGGCCAATTGAGCAAGACCTTTAGAAATACATAATAAAAAATATCCCAAATGGCAAAGCAGTATAAAAAGAAGACAAATCGTTGAGCAGCATTTTTCCCTGCCATCACTCCCACTCCTATCAGCATGATAATGGTGGCTGCCTCCCGCCAAAATTCACAAGTTGCAATGTCGCGCGTGACAGGCATGAGCGGAAACTTGAATCCATCGGGATAATACAATTTTCGCAAGTAAACAACCACGGATGTTTCGAGGTAGCCCATGGCGATGCTGAATACAGTCAACCAGACGACGGTCTTAACTAATGGTTTCATCTTTGGTTATAGACGTTAATGATGTTTGCTTCAATTTTTACTCCGGGAAAAGTTTTCTGTAAGGAATCCAGCCCGTCTTGCGTGATTCTTCCTATTCTCAATACTTGCAAATTTTTTAGTGCCAGCAATGGAGAATAGGCTTTCGGGCGGTTGGATTCCCCTGAAATGTCCAGCACTTTTAAAGTTCTCAACTTAGAAAGCGGATTCAGATCCACAATGCTGTTTCCGCTGAGATCCAATTCTTTCAAGAATTTAAATGCTGGCATCTTGTCCAAGGTATCGATTTGTGCATTTCTAAGAATCAATCTTTCCAGTTTTGGAAAAGCTTTTAGCTCCGACAAGTCCAAAACGTAGTTGTCCGTGATCGACAGCGAACGCAGCTCCTTGAAGTCGCGCAAAGGTTTTAAGGAGTAAAAATAGTTGTAACGGAATTCCAAAGAATCCACCTGATCCTTGATAGCGAGGATGTCGTGGTAAGTTCTTTTCTTTTCGATGCAGACCGAAGGCCATTCCATCTCCTGATAGTCTTTCATGAACTCCAATAGTTTATTCGACAATCCCGATTTGAAATCATAATAATAAGTTCCCCTAGAGGAATTATAATAATCCCTGGCTTCATAATCGTCGCTGTCAGACACAGAATCAGCTAAGGTGAGCAATTGAGGAAGATTTTTGTAACTCAGGTCGAGCAAAAGGTATTTCTCCAGTTTTTTATGTTCGATCGAATTTTTCCTGATGTTAAAATCAGTAATGATGATGTCCCAGTTAAAGAAACAGGCAAAGACCAGAAAATAATAATACACGGCAGCATTCACGCGGAACAGATACCAGTTGGTTTTCAGATTTACAACTTTGATCAAAGTGGTGGCCAATCCTATCAAGGCCAAGATCAGATAAACATACACACCGATTTTTTTGTAAGAGATTCCCGATTCTTCGATGTATAAATTGTTGCGGTAAGCTGTTGAAAAGATCATAAAAGCATTCTGAAGGATCCACAAAAGTGCCATGATCTTGAGCCATTTGCTTGGTTTATGATAATTCAATTCTCCTCTGAAATAGAACAGGATGATGCAGATGGCAACGATGATGGACGTGATGAGTGTTCCAATCCCATCGTGCACAAAACCTTTATGATTAACACCTTTGGGCAAAGTTCCGTCAAACAAAAAGTAATTGATATCCAGTACATTCAAGATGAGCAGTAAACTGTTGAGCATCACAAATAAAATGATCCCTGATAAATTTTCATTGTCAATGCGCATCATCCTGTTCAGAAAATTTTTGCGGGAAGCGATTTCCGGCGTAAGGTTCATAGCGACTTTGCTGTCCCAAACGTAGATGTCCGGCAGGATCTTGTTGTGAAAAAACCCGTAAAGCAAAAACAAACCACCCAAAGTGAAGAAGAGCCAACCGATCGAGATCCAATCCAAGTTAATGTCCTTGGTAAAATCGTAGAACAAAGGATTTGAAGACTGATAAAAGAAGAAGAACAATACCGCGATAAGAAAAGGAATGAGCAAGAGGAAGAACTTCACATAGAAAGGCCTGCGGTAAACTTCCGTAACTTGTTTGCTTTTTCTCTTCACCCAATCAATGAACATGAATACACAGGAAGAACCCATGGCGCATATCGTCAGAAAGATCCCGGTGAGAAAAGAAGTCCCGGGATCAATGCTCAAAGCCGAAAGGATGACAAGTGAAAAGAGGTTGGCCCAGATCGCCAAAGCACTTCCGTACATAAAAATGAAAAAAGAAGAAGCCAAGGCTCCAAGGGCGACCGACAACCAGACTTTATTCCTGATGAGATCCGGCAGCCGGAATGCCAGCAGTCCGACCAACAGGATGTTGAACAAAAAGAAATTGATTCCAGCGGTCTGGTCGTAAAATAAGCCGCCATAGAAGGAAACGGAGATGAGGAGTGCCCAATCATTTTTTTTCATAGAGTAGAGTTTTTTGTATTATAATTTGAAGTCTGTTCAAAACGATTTTTAAGCATATTTAGTTTGTTGTTCCAAAGTGCGGATGTTCTTATAGGTTATGTAAAGCGGAATACATCCAAACACCCCAAAAGAACAGTCGATCAGCTGCCAGAAGAAAGGAATCTGACGAATCGGACCGGCTATGAGTGCCAGAGGAAATACCATGATGCAGGCGATCATTCCGAACTGGATCACCCAGATGTTCTTTACGGGATCGATGAGCGGACCGATGAAGACCGTTGCTATTACGATGTGTGCAAAGGCTAGCCAGTCAGTGCCGTATGACAAATGAGGATAAGCGGCGTTGACCGTTTTAACTTCGTCGTAAATTGTCTTCAACCAGACCTGCAGCCATTCCGGAAAAGAAGAAGCATGAGCCATTAAAAAATTCAATTCACTTTCGATCGGGAAAGCCGTGACACCGCTAAGGATAAGGAAGACAATGAAAAGCACTATCCAGTTCCTTATCTTAGTTTTTAGTTGATGGTTTGTTAACATGGCAGATAGAATTTTTGGAGGTCCGTTGTCTTTAAATAAACAATGCTGTTGTAATCTATATCTACAAAAGGTTTTCCTTTTTTCCCCTGTTCGAAATCAGCTTTAAATTGTTTCCAGCACTCCGGCATCAGGAAAAAACAAATGAGGCAAGTGCTGAGGACAGGAAGAGAGTAATGTTTGTTCCCAAGGAAGTAGAATTGCATTCTAGCTTCACCAGCTTCGTCCATTTCGTACTGCAGGATAATGTGTTTACAATCGTGCTGTTCATAGTTGGGAAGGAGTTTGAAGCCCATCTTATTCAAATATAGAGCAAGGTCCTTCCCAAGTGTGCCTTCCTCAAAAGTAAGCAGCTGGCTCATCGAAAAGACAAACTTCGGTTTTTTACGGAATCTGCCGATCAATGGAAGAGCAATCTTGTGAGTCAGGAACTCAAGCAATTTAGATCGGAAGTATTTGATGGTGCGAATCATGTTTCTAGATGTTTAGCGTGAAAATATAAAGCCAACGGAATGGGTGAATGCTTTGACGATGGAATCGATGTCCTGTCCGCAGCCATAAGCAAACAACATTTGTACTATCACCAGAATGATCAGCAAGCCACCGTAGATTACCAATCTGGGGACGAAAGGAGCGCGAAGGATCCGGAATGGAAGCGGAATAAATCCCAGTTCTTCGCGGTAGGGCAATGCATCATCGTAATTGATCTCAATTTTGGTATAGAAATAAAATTCTCGCGCCAGCAGGAAGACCGCAAAAATCGGAGAAAGCAATTCAAAACCCATGATCGGATAAATAATGCCAAGCGGAATGAAAGCTAAAAAATGGATGCTGGTGACGATGCATAAAACAATTCCTTGCAGCAGGCCCACAGAGACCACTATTCTTAACATCGGATTGGCTGATTTTGAAGTGAAGCGTGCGATCCAAAAAGACATGGAAGAAACCATTACAAAAAGAATCACCGTCAATACATGTTGCTTTGCAAACGGAATCTCGGGCCCATATTCATCATACCGCAAGAAACCTATCACCGGTCCAATGATTGTGAAAAGAACTTCCGCCAGCAGCATTAGGATTTCGGAAACTGCGTCTAGTTTCCCCTTCCCTCCTTTTCTGATGGTTCTGATTAAAGCTGTCAGGAAGAAAATTCCGTAAGACACGTAAAGAATTCCGAATAAAAAGAAAAGACCCATGGTTTGTTTATTATAAATTTAAAAGTACTTTGTATTTCAAAGTAAACGAATAAAAAAAAGGCATATTGTGTTTTCTAACAAATAATTAATCTCTGTTCTTCAGAATTTTTTCCAGTACATCAAGGTGTTCATTGAAGGCCTTCTTCCCCGCTTTTGTTACTGAGTATGTCGTGTTAGGTTTCTTCCCGATGAACTGTTTACTCACATTCACGTATTCTATTTTTTCCAAAGCGGAAATATGTGAAGCAAGGTTTCCGTCGGTGATGTCCAGCATCTCTTTAAGTGTACTGAACTCTACGTTATCGTTCACCATCAGGATAGACATGATGCCCAGGCGGATCCTGTTCTCAAATGCTTTGTTTAGATATTGAACGTAATTTTTCAAGGCAACGGATAACGAATTTTTACTAATTTATTAATCTATGTATGCTAAACCTTCTTTCAATCAACTTATTTGCGCTCATATTTAAAATACATGACAGCACCGTATACTATGTGCAGCACCCCAAAACCAAATGCCCAGAAATACAAGCCGTAACCAATGAATACAGATGCAAGCAAGCCCAAGCCTATCTCCAGCATTCCCAAGTAGCGGATGTCGTTAAAAGTATACTTACTGGCGTTGATCAAGGCCAATCCGTAAAAGATCAAAGTAGCCGGCGCAACCAATCCGATGATCTGGTGATAAAGCAATACTAAACAGAATAATCCGCCTGCAACCAAAGGGATTCCCAAATTTATCAATAAACGTTTTGCTGAATTGTCCCACACTCTAATGCCTTTGCGTTTTGAATTTCGAATGGTTAAAAGTGTGCCGACCAGCAAAGATGCAACAAGCACTGAAACTGCGATGGTAAATAAGTAGATGAAAACTTCATAAAAGCTAATGGATGCAGCACGGGAATACAGACTCAGGTTGAGTTCCTGAATTTTCTGGTTTGCCAGGTAAGCCCCTATCAATGCAAATATTCCGGCAAATACTCCGGATAAACCACTAAGGGAGATGCAACGAGACGAACGCTCCATCATGGAACGAATATCGGTCAGTGCCTGCAAATGCTCTTTTTGTTCTGTCATTTTTTAATAGATTAAAAGTACTTTGTAATGCAAAGTTAAAATAGTTTTCGATGCAACCAAGTTTTTTTTTGAAAAAAAATGTTAACAGGGTTTTAAACACGGACACCGATGACCAGTATGTCATCCACCTGGTCGTACTCGGATTTCCAAGAATAAAGGGTATTCTCAAGGATGTTCGCCTGATTTTGCATAGGTTTCCCGGCCCCTGCAACGACCAGTTCTTTCATGGGTTTGTACATGAATTTCTTGCCTTTAGTTCCGCCGAACTGATCAGCAAAACCATCTGTGAAAACATATATGCAATCCCCCTTCTGAAGCTGCATGTTTGTATTCTTATACAAGCCGGCCGCCCCCTCCAGATTGGTTCCTATGGCTTTTTTGTCGGCCTTCACCTCTATCAGTTCGTTTGTAGACTTCACGATCCAAAGCGGATTATAGGCCCCGGCATAATCGAGTTCCAAGGTTTTTGTATTCAAAGCACAAAGCGAAAGGTCCATTCCATCCTTCATCGCATTTTCTTCGGTCGTCTGACGCAGGGATTGATTGACTCCTATGTCAAGGTGTTTTAAGATGGCGGCAGGACTTGTAAGTCCTTTTTCCTTAACCGCCTGAGTCAGCAAATTGAAACCCAATACACTCATCATCGCTCCTGGCACACCATGTCCCGTGCAATCCACAGCCGCAAACAAAACAATGTCCCCTTTTTGTTCTATCCAGAAAAAATCACCGCTTACAATATCCTTTGGTTTGTATAAAATAAAACTTTCAGGCAACAGTTTCTTTACCAATGACAATGAAGGTAGAATAGCATTCTGAATCTTCTTGGCATAATTGATACTGTCAGTGATTTCTTTTTTCTGATGCGTGATCTCTTCGTTCTTTTGCTCCAGTATCAGGTTGTCCTTATTCTTTTCTCTGTAACGGGTATAAAGAATGAATGCCGTCAGCGCGATCAGTCCAAGTCCAAGCGCCAGAATAATTATGAATGTCCTGTTCTTATTCAGCTGCAAATTTTTGATTTCCGACTCCTGTTTCAACAAATTGTTCTCTGTTACTTTTTTTTCAGTGTCGTATTTAGTCTGCATCTCAGTAATACTTTGCAGCGACTCACTTGAAAAGATGGAATCTTTGACTACGGCGTAATTGTCCATGTATTCCCAAGCTTTCTTGTAATCGCCAAGGGCCGCATAAGCTTTAGACAAGATGAGAAAAGCCTGTTTCATTTGCGGTTTGAGGTCAAGCTCATTTGCTACTTCCAGGCATTCTTCCTGATATTTGATCGCATTCTTATAATCCTTCATT
>JBKJQG010000036.1:0-2798 GCA_046594925.1 Bacteroidia bacterium | reverse complement strand
TTCTTGGTGTATGTTCCAGAGAAATCAGTCAGTGCTTCACGATAAACGATTTGTCCGATCGCATTGTACAGTTCCAAAGTATAATCTGAACGCTCCAACGAATGGAAGGTGACGTTAAAATTACCATCGTTAGGATTTGGATAAATGCTCAGCCCGAAAGGATTTGCAACATCTTCAATTCCGACATTGGTGATCACCACCGGCGCGGATATCGCAGACGAACAGCCGAAGCCATTGGTCACAACCACAGTGTAAGTTCCATTTGAAGTAACTGTATAATTCTGAGCCGTTGCGCCTGCTATCAGCGTCCCGTTAAGATACCATTGATTTCCAGTTGCCGAACTGGAAGTAAGTGCCAAGCCAGCTTGTGAGATGGTTGGAGTTGATGGTAACGGATTTACGGTAATCGTGTAAACAGAAGAAGTTCCCACACAACCGGCCAAAGTGGGAGTGATGGTGATGGTTGCTGAAATTGGAGTTGCACCTGAATTCGTGGCCGTGAAGGAAGGAACACTTCCCGTACCGCTTGTTGCTAATCCAATGGACGCATCTGAATTGGTCCAGGCAAAAGTTGCACCAGCCGGTGTACTTGCAAACCCGTTGGATGCCACCGTTGCGCCGGCACAAACTGTAACATTAGTTTCAGCGGTGACAACTGGTGCAGGATTTACGGTGATTGTGTAAGTGATAGGCGTACCTGCGCAACCTGACAAAGTAGGAGTTACAGTGATGGTACTTGTTATCGCAGAACTTCCAGTATTGGTTGCCGTGAAAGAAGGCACACTGGTAGTTCCGCTAGCTACAAGACCAATAGCCGTATTTGAGTTTGTCCAATCGAACGTTGCTCCAGTAGGTGTGCTCACAAATGTATTGGCAGAAACTGTAGTTCCGGCGCAGGCTGTTACGTTTGTTTCAGCCGCAGCTGAAGGAGAGGGATTCACGGTGATCGTATAGTTGATCGGATTTCCCGGACAGCCTGCCAATGTTGGCGTTATCGTGATGGTCCCTGTTATTGCAACACTTCCTGTGTTGGTTGCAACGAAAGAAGGAACACTGGTAGTTCCGCTGGCGGCAAGTCCTATCGCCGTATTGGAATTTGTCCATGCGAATGTTGCACCGGCAGGTGTACTCACAAAAGTATTTGCAGAAACCGTTGCTCCGGCACAAGCTGTAACGTTTGTTTCTGCGGTTACGACAGGAATTGGATTAACAGTGATAGTATAAGTAACAGGGGCGCCTGCGCATCCCGCCAACGTTGGAGTAATCGTGATGGTTCCTGTGATTGCGGTACTTCCCGCATTGGTAGCTGTAAAGGAAGGTGTACTGGTCGTTCCGCTTGAAACAAGACCAATGGCCGTATTCGAGTTGGTCCAGGCGAAAGTTGCTCCGGCTGGTGTACTCACAAATGTATTGGCTGAAACCGTTGTTCCCACACACGCTGAGACGTTTGTCTCGGAAGCCACAGAAGGTGTCGGATTCACAGTAATGGTGTATGTAAGAGGTGTCCCAGCACATCCAGCCAGAGTAGGCGTAACCGTTATTGTTCCGGTGATGGCCGAACTTCCTGCATTGGTTGCAGTAAAGGAAGGCACGCTGGTTGTCCCGCTCGAAGCAAGCCCTATGGCCGAATTTGAATTCGTCCACGCAAAGGTAGCTCCTGCAGGTGTACTCACAAACGTATTTGCAGCAACTGTGACTCCTGCACAAACATTCACGTTTGTCTCAGCAGTGACAACGGGCAAAGGATTCACGGTGATTGTATAGCTGATCGGTGTACCCGTACAGCCGCTTAATGTCGGCGTTATCGTGATTGTTCCTGAAATAGATGTACTGCCCGAATTCGTTGCTGTGAAGGAAGGAACACTGGTGGTTCCGCTTGCAGCCAGACCGATCGCTGTATTGGAATTGGTCCAGGCAAAAGTTGCTCCAGTAGGAGTACTTGCAAACGTATTGGCTGCAACAACAGTTCCGGCACAAGCAGTTACGTTTGTTTCAGCAGTTGCAGCAGGAGTCGTATTGACAACGATCGTGGTTGTTCCTATCAGACTGGTGCAACCGGCAACTGTAACCGTAACACTATAAGTTCCAGCCATTGCTGTTGTGGCGGCAGGACGTGTAGGATCTTCCAGCGCAGATGTGAATGAGGCCGGACCGGTCCAAGCATAAGTTCCACCGGTAACAGTGTTCGACGTCAGATTGATAGTTTGTCCCGTACAATAAGGAGTTCCGCTTCCAGCAGTAGGAGCTGCAGGTACGGCATTCACCGTGATGTATCCGGTCATGGTTACCGGAGCACTGCTGCCCGCGCCATTGGAGGAGGTTAGTGATACGTTGTAAGTTCCGGGCGTGCTGTAAGTGATTACTGGATTCTGAAGTGCAGAAACACTGGGTGTACCTCCTGGGAATGTCCAGGACCAATTGGTAGGAGAGTTAGTACTCAAATCGGTAAAGGCAACCGCAGAGCCGGCGCAAACTGTTGTAGGTGTTCCTGAAAAACTTGCTACTGGCGCTACTGCCACGCAGACAGGCAATTGAAAAGAATATACTCGTGTACGAGCTGCGGAGCCTCCTGTAGAACCTCCCATGTATTCACCAGTATACCAGAAAGTAACCCCATCAGGATCCAATGAAGTCTGAGCATAATCCCCGGTACGGTTCACTCCCCCGGTTTGTGCGCCAGTTCCGGCAACTGCCAGCTGCTCTGTTACAGGTAATGTATTTAAAGGATCACACACTTTGCGACCCGCATAATATAAACCCATAAAATCTCCTGCTGTTGTAGATGCACGTGCATAGCA
>JBKJQG010000013.1:0-20490 GCA_046594925.1 Bacteroidia bacterium | reverse complement strand
CTGTCACTTGGGGAAGCCCTATTAACGTAGGCATCGGAAGCCTCCACAATAACATTTATCCACGTCTCACATTGACGGCAAACAGCAATCCGTTAGTTACCTGGTCGGACGACAGTCCATTGCAAGTATATTCTTCGCGCTGGACAGGCTCATCATTTTCCAGTCCGATCGTTGTTCACAATTCCGGCGTTACACCGTTTGCTCAGACATGGACAGGGCCCGAAGTGGCATCTTCCGGCGATACAGCATTTGTGGTCTTTAGCACTGATCCCGCGATGACAGGGAAAGCTTATGCAGTAAGAACAATTAACGGCGGCATCAGCTATACCGATACCGTGAGAGTAGACCAACTAACCGGCAATATCCCCCGCTTTCCTTCTGTGGTAGTTATGCCCGGAGGAAATCCTGTTGTTAATTTCATGAACATCGATGGAATGACAATGGGGAATGCAGAATACACTGTTAGCCGTTCCACCAACGGAGGCACATCTTTTCTACCAGCTGTTACACCGATCCAACCTGGCAATGTTTGCGACTGCTGCCCGGGAAGTATGGCCATCTCCGGAAATGACCAGGTATTACTTTACAGAAACAATATCAGTAACCTGCGTGATATATGGGCATCGTTTTCAACGGATGCCAGCGCGACTTTTCCAATGTCTGCTGAAATTGATACATCCACTTGGTTTATTTCTTCCTGCCCTTCCAGTGGACCTTCAGGTGTGGTTATTGGAGACACGTTAATATACACTTGGATGAGTGATGCTACCGGTGATTCTCGTATTTATGTCGGAGCAACAAATATCGTGGACCAACAGATCGGTCAGCACCGTCAGGTCTATCCGTATGGCACAACCTCTCAAAACTACCCGATCATAGCTGGAAAAGGAGATACATTGGGTCTTGTCTGGCTGGGTTACAACGCTGGCATGCAGGATGTTCTCTTCTCTTGGTCTGTGACCGGATTGGCTGGTTTAGGTACAAATGTAGATACACTTACCAAAGCAACGATGGGAAATCAATTTCGACCCGACATCGCTTTTAACAACGGTGCTTTTCATGTGGTATACAGCGATGGAACCGGAACTCAAGTAAAGTACTTAAAAGGAACAGTCAACTCGACGCTTTCTGTCAACGAGTATGAACAAGACCAATTGACTATTAATGCATCTTACGCAAACGGTTCTTTTGAAATTATGCTGAATGCATCAACCGAAGCAAAAGCAGAAGTATCCATCCTAAATGCATTGGGGCAGCAGGTGGTGACCAGAGGAATTACTATGAACGTCGGACAAAACAAATATTCCATTTCGCAGAAGTTGAACACCGGGATCTATTTTGTTACGGTAAAAACCAACAAGGGAGAAATTGTCCAAAAGAAAGTATATGTAAAATAAATGGAAGTTGTTTTATGTAAAAGCTCCCGCATTAGCGGGAGCTTTCTTTTTCCTTAGTAGCTGAGACCAACTATAAAATTTGAAAACGAGTCCGTTTCGCTCTCGTTTGGATCCTATAAATTGATCGCAGGCGCCTTTTAAGCCAACACTTCACTCATGCTTCTGCATTCCTTTGCGCACTTAGTGCAAGCTTCTGCACATTTTTTGCTGTGGTCGTTTGAATGTTTTCCACATTCGACTGCACATGCTTCACAAATTTCAGCACATTCTGCGCATAAATGTGACGCGTGTTCGCCACCGATACTCATTAACTGAGCAGCAGCGAAACAAATAACGGCACATTGCCTGTCAAGCTGAATACACTTTACCATCATTTTAATATCATTTTCTTGCAAACACTCTGTTGCACAATGATTACATTCTATTGCACATGCTACACAAGCATCAATGCAACTTTGAAATTTTTGGTGACTCATTTTTCAGGTATTTAAATCTTTCTTCAGTTCAGCTGTTGCCCACCTCTTCAGTTTGCTGTTGCCCAAAAGTTCTATTTCTTTTTAATCAGATCCATTCCACATTTTGGGCATTTACCTTGTTTATCAGAGGTAACTTCAGGGTGCATAGAACAAGTGTAGGTTATGGCCTTATTTTTATTGATTTCAGAAGATTTAATCATCATTTCGCACTTATCCATCTTACCATTCATATCCATACATTCTCCTTCCTTCATTTTCACTGTCTTGCCATCCTTCATAACACAGTTACCATTTGTCATACATTTAGTCCCGTTTATCATTGTCATGTCCTTCTCCATTGGCATTGACCTACCGTCTTTCATGCACATCATTTTACCGCCTTTCATCATACAACAATCCTTCATTTTTGTAGAATCCATTTTTGTTTGACCAAAAGAGTTGCTTACTGTAAGGCTTAATCCCATTACAAGCACAGCTGCAAGCATGTTCGAAATCATTTTTTTTGTTTTCATAATTTTTGTTTTGAATTTATATTCTATTCAGCTCCGCTGTTGCCCGGTTCTTCAGTATTGCTGTTGCCCAAGATATTCTTCACTTCCCTTTGTATCCACTAGTTTGAAGAGTACAAAAGCGTCACTGGGATGCCGGATTCCTGGCATACAGATACTTTTTCGAGTAACGCTACAGGTCAAATTCTATCGGACAGAATCAAACACATTTAACTAATAAAAACTCAAAGTGCCGGAACAAAACTACCCTGATCTAACAGAATACATTTAAAATTGCGATGAAAGCCTATTTTAGATAGTTGGTTGTATAATATTGGATATCTGTAATCAGATTGCGAACGAATACCGAACTCCGGAAATAAATCTGCTAGCCTTCGCTCTTTCAACAATAAGAAGTGGTTTAGAATTGATTCTGAAGGACTATAGACGAGAGGGGATTGAGAATGAGGAAAATTAGAGCGAAAATGACCATTCTGATTTTGCATCCCTTACAAATCAACTATTAAGAGGAATAAACTTCTTTGTTCAATCTATAACCAACGTGTGAATTACGCAAAAGGCTTAAAATATTGTGTAACAACAACCCGTAGGAGAAACAGCACCTTTGTTGACAATCAGTTAACATAAACTTTAAAACACTATTCACTATGAAAAAAACAGTATTTATAACAATGGTAGCTTTAGCATGTGGCTTTGCTTCTTGTAAAAAAGACAGAACATGTACCTGTACTTATTCTAAACCATGGGCATCCAGCTCAGAAACACAAATTACAACTTATGATCATGTAAGTAAAAAAGCGGCTTTGGCTACTTGCACTTCAGGCACAAGTTATGACCCTGCAGATGCTTCAAAAGTAGAAACCAGAACATGTACGTTGGATTAATCATCCAGATCTATTTAGGAGGGTAAGAGAAAGAAAAATTTCCCAACGCGCAACAACCGAAAAACTCCTGATAAATAAAAATTATCAGGGGTTTTCTTAGTTGCTAATCCAACGGCGCAAATGGATGGCTTAATTCCCGTCGTTTCTATTACGTTCTTTTATTTTATTATATAATCCCTTAAAATACTCCCATACTAACAAGTGTCTTTTAGTTTGAAAAAAATGGTTAATTAATTCAAGTGCAATAAATCCAACCAAGATGGCTATCCCACTTTGCAGCCATTCCGGAATTTCATTAACAGCGACTTTCTTCCGCCCCGTAATTCCAAATAGATTCTTAAGCCCTCTTTTTTCCAAAACATAATGGGAAAACATGGCCGTTACCCACATTCCGATCATAAAACCAACAAGGTTACCAAGTGCCTGGTTGAGTACAAAATTTTTAATTTTCTTCTTGGTGAAACGCCCCAAAAATGTGAGTGATGCTTTCTGTTTGAAGGCACCACCAACAATATCATCACCATCCCACAGGCTCTGTACTTTACAAAAAAGAACTTCGTTTTCTTCTTTCTTTTTTAACCATTTTGAGAAAAGCTCCTTCTCTTCATTGGTTTCATCTCCAGCAAGATGCTTCAAAAGCATTTGCCACGTCTTCTGTTCTTGCATACCTACCTATTTAAAATATTCATTTTTTATTGTCTATAGAAAAAAATATCGATTCAATTTTGAAATTGCTAAAAGCAGGAATCAAAAATTGACGATTATTATATACCGGAACTAACTTAGTGATTCAACCGGAATTCGATATTCAGAACCTGCCATGAACGGAGACTTCAATGGTCATTTAGTAAAGGAAGCTAAAATAATTTTAAGTTGAGTCTTGGCAAGAGTACCTTTTTTCAATTTTTTCATTAAATAGTGGTTAAGTTAACGGTAGCACACAACAGGATTAACTTAATAGTTTTTAGGCGTTTGCATTTTTAATCCTATTAAATTCCTCTTCCAATTCTTTACAGGCCTCCGTACAAACCTCTTCAAGTTTTGAAACTGACTCATGCATTCCATGCTTATGTCGCTGGATGTTATCTACATCTTCCTGCACCTTTATAGCTATATTTTCAAAGTCTTTACTAATCCCCATTATAGAAAACGAAGGCACCATTTTATGAACTGCAGACTGCAATTTAGAATAATCTTTATCAAGCAATCCTTCGTTCATAGCAACAATTAACGGTGGAGTTTGTGCCAAATAAAGAGCTATCATTTCCATCATGAGCTTGGGATTAGATTTTGTGGTCCGGGACAAATTGCTCAAATCAACAAATTTCAAATTGTCACTTTGTGTATAAAAATTTTCAGGAGCTTCGTCCTTTTTTTCTACGATTGACCTCTTCACAAATTCAACTATTTTGCTATATAACAACCTGTCGTCAACAGGCTTCGCCAGATAGTCGTTCATCCCTACCGACCGGCACTTTGCTAAATCTACAGTAGTTACATCAGCAGTCAAAGCAATAATAGGAATTTTAGAATTCATAGTATTGCGGATATAATCTGTAGCTTCAAATCCGTTCATTTCAGGCATTTGCAAATCCATCAAAATCAGATCATAGGTATTGGTTTGAAGTTTTTCAATCGCAATTCTGCCATTGGCAGCAGCATCATGCTCAAAACCAAATTCATCCAAAATGGTTTTCATTAGTAAACGATTGAGAGGAATGTCTTCAACCACTAATATTTTTATACTCTTTATCTCGGTATCCAACTTGACCAAGACTTCATCCGCAGGAGTTATTTCATTGGTTTTTTCAAAAGGCAGAATAAAACTAAAGGTGGTGCCTTCGCCAAGTTTGCTTTTAACAGTTATACTGCCCCCTTGCGGCTCCACCAATTGTTTAACAATCGCCAGCCCCAATCCAGTCCCTCCATACAATCTGGAAGTACCACTCGATGCTTGCTGGAACACCTCAAAAACAGTATCCAGTTTTTCTTCCGAGATACCGATACCCGTGTCGCTAACTGAAAATTCAATTGTTACATGCTCTTTGTCTTCGTTCAATACTTTAACACTGACGGTTATTTTCCCTTCTGAGGTAAATTTTACCGCATTGCTTACAAGGTTCAAAATAATTTGATGAAGACGTACGGGATCACCAACTATTACTTGAGGAATATTTTTGTCGTATATTTTTACCAGCTCTAAATTTTGCTCCTGGATTCTCGTTTCAAACAAATGAAGCATTGCCGACAAAGATGTCTCCAATTTAAAAGGAACTTGCTCAAAGGTCATCTTACCGGAGTCCACTTTTGCCAAATCGAGAATATCATTTATTAGCACAGTCAACGCCTCTCCACTTACTTTTATAGCAGACAAATATTCCTTTTGTTTATCCACCAACTCTGTTTTCAATAATACTTTCGTGAATCCGATGATCGCATTCATTGGAGTACGAATTTCATGGCTCATGTTCGACAAAAATTGCTGTTTCGCATTCACTGCAACTTCAGCAATTCGTGTTGCTTCTTCTGCCACTTTTGTCGCTTCTTCAGCCTTATTCTTTGCACTCTCCGCAATTTCAGTTGCCTGTTCAGCCAGAATTTTTGCTTCTAACAATTCTGTAGAAATTCTTTTTTGTTCGGTTACATCTCTTGCTACAATTACAACTCCCAACACTTTTCCGTCTTCGTCTCTATAAACTGATCCATTGAATAACACATCGGTTAGCTTACCATCAACATGCTTTAGAGTAAGTGGATAGTCGGCCACAGATCCTTTAGCAAAAACTTCCTGATAAACTTCTCTTGATTTTTGGGGCTCTGTGAAATAATCAAAGAAGTCAGAGCCGGTAAGTTGTTCACGAGACATCCCAGTTATGTTCGCTAACGCCTCATTCATATCTGTAATCTTTCCTTCGACATTAATAGTGATCAAAGGATCGAGACTTACTTCAATCAAATTCCTTGCGTGGCGGGCTTCTTCTTTTAATGTTGCTTTCATTTTATTTTTGAGGGCGATATATCAGCGCCAATCAAACAAAGGTCGTCAATTAAAAATTAAAATGATCAATTAATGCAACAAAGTTGTACCATAAGAGAAATGAAAAACCGAACCTTTCTGGTTTTTTCGAAAAACACGATTTCCTGCCTCCGGATAGGTGGATTATCGAACTTTTAAAGTCGTCCGGCAAAAGTGGATACTCGGAGTCGCTTTTGAGGTTCAACCGTATATCTATAAAATCAGGTGAAGAAAATCGCAAAAAAGCAGTTTTTGGGGTAAAATTCAATAGCTGGGACCTGATTATTTGCAATTTCCGTTGAGTTTTAGTACCTTAGATATTCGAAATTTCAAAAATCCATAACATTCGGGTTTAGATAAATTGACTTACAGGTATTACCTTTTATAAAAACAGAATGAAAAAGCTTTTACTTTCCATTTCCTTGCTTTTTTCGGGATCGGTCGCTTTCGCGCAGACGGCTCCGGATTTCACGGCGATAGATTGCAATGGAAACAGTCATCATCTATACGAAGAGCTTGATTCCGGGAAAGTGGTTGTTATCGCCTGGGTTATGCCTTGCGGAGGATGTATCGCGCCCACTTTTGCTGCATACGATGTTGCAACGAGCTATTCGGTGAGTGATTCTGGTAAAGTTCTGTTTTGGCTGGCCGACGACGAGGCGAACACAAGCTGCTCTGCTTTATCATCGTGGGCATTTTCAAATGGCATCAACAAGGCGATAAAATTTTCGGATACCAATATTAACCAAACAGCTTACGGAGCTCCTGGAATGCCGAAAGTCATAGTGCTGGGTGGTCCAGGGCATTCGGTGTTCTATAATGAAAATAATGTGATCGATACTTCAGATGTGGAAAACGCAATCGATCTGGCACTTCTTTCCACGAATGTTCAGAATTCAAAAGTTTCTGATTTCAATTTAAAAATCTTTCCAAATCCCTGCATGAACTTCCTGGCTGTTGAATATTTCCTTCCTGTGCAGTCATCCGTTCAACTAAACATATTTAACTCTTTGGGAGAAATGGTATGGAAAGGTAATTCAGAAAACTATTTTTCAGGCCGTCACGAAGAGAAAATCAATGTAAGCAAGCTAAAAAACGGTATCTATTACTTGCAAATAACAACGGACAAAAGCATTCACACTCAAAAGTTCAGTCTCGTTAACTAAATATCTTTTCATAGTAAGGCGCATCATCTATTATAATTAATATTTCATATTATTAGGTTTCAACTTTCAACCCATCCAAATGTTCCACCGCAAAGCCAGCTAGCGTTTTTAAATCCTAATTCCTGCAACTTTTCAGCTCCTTGAGTTGATCGTCCTCCTCCTTTACCACAAGCAGTAATAATAAAATCACATTTGTCAAATAATCTGTTTGCTGATTCTATTTCTAAAAGAGCAATATTAATTGCCCCTGGAATATGAGATTCATCATACTCTTCTCGACTGCGAACATCAATAATTTTTACCTTTTGTTTCTCGTTTTCTATTAATTGTTTCAACTCCTTAAGAGCAATGCAATTGTTGGTTTGAACATTTTCCATTTGATTTACCTTTATTAAATAGCATATCTAAAAAATTTATTGAATCGTTATTTTTACATTTCATGCGACACTGAATGATAATTGCAGAGCCGACCGTCAATACTCCGATCACAATTATTGAAGCATTCATACCCAATGAATCTGCAATGACCCCTGTTAATATCGCACCGACAGCATATCCTAAATCTCTCCACAAGCGGAATATTCCCAAGCATTTCGCTCTGTCGACAGGGTTCGTGTTTTCCGCAACCGTTGCAAGGAATGTTGGATAGACCATTGCTGTTCCCCAACCTAAAATCACTGAGAGAATGATAAAGTGCGTCATTGTTCCTGCCCAAGGCATAATTAACAATGCTAGCCCTTGTAAAAACATGCCAATGAAAAGCATATCTCTTTTACAAACTTTATCTGCCATCTTTCCGGTAAACAATTGACCGATTCCCCAAACAGTAGGATAAGTAGCTACTACTATTCCAATCTGTTCTAATGAAAAATGTTTCTGTGCTAATAAAATGGGAAATATTCCCCATACCATTCCATCGTTCAAATTATTAATCAAACCTGCCTGTGTAACCGATCCAAGATTTCTATTTTTCCATGTTGTATCCCAAAATATATTTTTAAGAATAGGGATATTATTCGAACTCGCTTCTTTTGCGACATGATGTTTAGTATCCCTTACAAACAACCAACTCCCAAATAATCCCATAAAAGAAAGAACAATACCTACATAAAAAGGATATGGTCTCAATCCGTATTTTCCGGCAATCCACCCTGTAAGAAAGGCCACTAAGCCGACAGAGAGATATCCGGCAAATTCATTTAATCCCATTGCAAATCCTCTTTGCTTTTCACCAACGAGATCAATTTTCATTACAACGGTGCTACTCCATGTCAAACCTTGATTAATACCCAACAAAATATTAGCTATAATAATCCAATTCCAACTTGTAGCAAACATTAAGATGAATGGAACTGGAATTGCAAAGAGCCAACCAACGGTCAATAAATTTTTTCTACCAACTTTATTTGCTAAAAAGCCCGCAAAATAATTTGTGATGGCTTTTACAATTCCAAAAACAATAATGAAAGAAAGGATTGCTGTTTTTGCAGCGATGTGAAATTCACCTTCTGCAATTTGTGGAAGTATTGCTCTCTCCAGTCCAACCATACCACCAACAAAAGCGTTAATTATAACCAACAAGGTAAACTGTCGCCAGTTTTCTCTTAATCCAAGTTTAATAGTATCCATTGCTGTAAGTTTGTTTGCACAAAATTACCTTCAGTGAATTTTAAAACACTTTACATATGATAAGAAATTACTTTGTGCCTCTAATTCGGCTAAGACTAACAGGAGTAATGCCAAGGTAGGAGGCGATCAGTTTTAGGGGAACTCGCTTTAAGACATTGGGGTGGTCTTTTAATAAATTAAAATAACGCTCCTCTGCTGTATTGAACTGTAAGCCTTCAATCCTACTTACAGTATTAACGTATGAATTTTCAATAATCTTCCGCAAAAGTCTTTCTAAATCAGGATGCGAATCAAACAGTTGAAATAATTTGTTGGAATCTATTGCAATCAAAAGGGTGTCTTCAATAGCTTGAATTGCTTTTTTAGAAGGCTTGCCTGTGAACAAACTTTCTGCCCTTGCAACAAAAGCATTTTCAAACTCAAAACTTTCAGTTATATCCGTAGCATCTTTGAAGTAGTAAATTCTCACAACACCACTTTTTACAAAGTAAATTGTTTTGCAAGTGTGTCCAATTGCTTGCACATCCTTTCCTTTAAGAAATTTTACCTCCCTGCAAATTTCAGATAAATCCTTTTCTGACTTAGCTGAGATCGGATAAATTGTTTTTATATGGTTTAGCAGTTCAATCACAACTCCAAAAATACCACTAAGATGTTCATTATTCGAAATAAAATGAACATTGCTAAAAAAAGCTCCGCTATTAACGAAGCTCTGGTTTTTAGTACCCGGGACCCCGGCTGGCCGGGGTACAATCGCAATGATTACCCCGATTTCATCGGGGCGTGTCTACCATCCGTTTGATATAAGACTCTCAAGATAAATTCGACTTTTCATTTTTTTAAGCCTGCGTTCTTCCCTAATTGCTTCGATTTCTGATGCAAAACATTTCTTTGCTTTTAACAAATAGGGAATTCCAGCTTTTGTCGCTTTCACGTTGCCTTTATTGTGTCTTTCGGATAGCCGCAATTCAGGATTCTCAGAATAGCCGATATAGTATCTGTTTAGTTTTTCGGAATATAAGATGTATGTATAGTACATGAAATAAAAAAAGCTCCGCTATTAACGGAGCTCTGACTTTTAGTACCCGGGACCGGGGTCGAACCGGTACAATCGCAATGATTACAGGATTTTAAGTCCTGCGTGTCTACCAATTCCACCACCTGGGCATTTTAATAAAACCAGTCAATGGTAGTCTGACCGGAATGTTTGTTATTCTTTAATTCAACTTCGCAATGATCACCCCGATTTCATCGGGGCGTGTCTACCATCCCGATAGCTATCGGGACCACCACCTGGGTATCCGCATCTTGAACCGAAATTTGGTAAAGGTTCAAGACCATAAAAAAAATCCCTCCCGTAAAGAGAGGGATTCTCTTGAGCGAAAGACGGGGTTCGAACCCGCGACCTCGACCTTGGCAAGGTCGCGCTCTACCAACTGAGCTACTTTCGCATTGCATCCTCCGAAGCCTTAGCAGAGGAGGATTTTGGTTTTGTCCCCCTTCGCCGAGGCTACGGAGGACAATGGGATTGCAAAAGTAAGTATTTTTTTAATTCTGCAAAACATTTCAACCAAAAACCGAAGAATTTATATTTTGGCGGGAATAGGGGCTGATTGGGCATAAAACGTATATTTATGCCGAAAAAAGAGCGATTTATGATTAAAATGAACAAAGTAATGGCGGGCTATCACATGCTGATGATCCTGTCCCAGGTAGATGGTGATTTTGATGTTTCCGAAGGAAAAGTGATAGTAAAATACCTGAAAGAAGCCTTCCCATTCCGGGTAGAGCTGGACAATGAGCTCTCCATATTGAGTGCCTTGCCCAAGGAAGACTATTTTATGCACTTCAACAACGCCATGAACGACTTTTATGAAGATTCTATCCCTCAGGAACGCGTTGATTTTTTAAATTTCGCCGTTAAAATGGTTAAGGCAGATAAAAAGATCACCCATGAAGAGAACAAATACCTGAAAGAATTATTTTTTGCTTGGGAATCGGAGCACGAAGGAGCTTAACATTCGTTGAAATTATAAGCTTACCACATCCCCTAAAACGAGTATCCCTCCAAGGCCAACTTATTACCGGAAGCAATTATTTTCTCAGATCTGCAAGTTCGCCGATACATACTTCCCGCTCAATTTCTAAACCAAGCAGTAGAAAAAACAGAAGTCACAAGTCCATCGTTGATCCAACATTCTATCGGCTTATGGATATTTCGAAATAAAAAAGATGAATGCAATCCTCTAGGCGGAGCCTAGCGCATGCGTCCTCAAAAGCACCTCAGAGCCTACAAAAACTCTTTGCTAAGTTTCATAGCAATTCCCATCTTACTAAAATTCGTAGCCGAAAAAAAACGGATGCGCCTCTATCTTTGTGTAAACTACTCCCGGGAATGAAAACAGGTGCCGACAAGAACATTATTGAAGAACTGCAGAAACGTATCCGCAGCCTGCAAGGCAACCGTCAAAGCAGTGAACAGTTACAGCAGCTCGGACTAGGTGAATTGGAATCTTCCTTCCCGGATAAAGTATTTCCCCGTGCTTCCATTCATGAACTTATCAGTGAATCTTCCGAAAGTGCTGCCTGTACCAGTGCATTCATTTCCATAGTGTTGGGCAAACTGTTGCAACAAGGTGGATTCTGCGCCTGGATAGGGACACAAAGAACTATTTTTCCTCCCGCATTAAAAGCTTTCGGTATTGATCCCGACCGTATCCTCTTCATCGATCCGAAAAAAGTAAAAGATACCTTGTGGGCAATGGAAGAGGCGCTTAAATGCAATGCACTTACTGCCGTTGTCGGAGAATTGAAAGAGCTAAGCTTCGAAGATTCCCGCAGGCTCCAGCTTGCCGTAGAACAAAGTCGCGTTACTGGTTTGGTACATCGCCTTCAGCCTACATCCGAAAATGCGGTCGCTTGCGTAAGCCGCTGGAAGATCCGTCCGATAGAAAGCGCCTCACCCGACGGCCTTCCTGGAACGGGATTTCCTGCCTGGAACATAAAACTTGTAAAGGTGAGAAACGGGAAAACAGGTGAATGGAATGTGCAATGGTCCCCGAAAGGGTTGGACTATATCCATAAACAGGAGATCTTCATCCCTTATGTTGAACGTGAAATTGCTTAAGGATGAAAAGAAGAATTCTCACCATTTGGTTCCCTCACCTGATAACGGACCGGATGCTGCGGCGGCAGCCCGAATTAAAAGACATTCCTTTTGTGCTCGTTATGACCGAGCGTGGCCGTCGCGTTGTAAAAGCCGTAAACGCAATAGCTCATTCTAAAGGCATTTTTCCGGAAATGGTGCTCGCCGACTGCAAAGCACTTGTTCCAGAATTAAAAATCTTCGACTTCGATCCTGAAGAACCAAAAAAATTGCTGACAGCACTTGCCGAATGGTGTATCCGTTATGCTCCATTCATTTCTGTTGATCTTCCAGATGGAATTATTATGGATGTTAGCGGGTGTCCGCATTTGTGGAATGGTGAAAAAGAATACATCGAAACCATTCAAAAACGTTTTGCAGAATTCGGCTATACCATTCGCATCGCAATGGCAGATACCATCGGCACAGCTTGGGCCGTTTCCCGTTTTGGAAAAAGCGGAAGCATCATCACTAGCGGAGCAGAAAAAAATAGTTTATTGCTACTCCCTCCCGCTGCTTTACGTTTAGAACCTGCCGTTCTCGAACGCCTCAAAAAACTAGGCTTAAAAACCATTGGCAGTTTTATCGATATGCCGAGTACTGCTCTGAACAGGCGGTTCGGGCCAACAATTACTACACGGATTTTTCAGGCCTTAGGGCGCTTGATAGAGATCACGAAACCTGTGCGGCCCATCAGTCCTTACCAGGAACAATTAACAAGCATGGAACCCATCCGCACCGCTCCGGGAATTGAGATCGCATTACAAAATTTGTTGGAAGCACTTTGCCTTCGCCTCAACCAGGAAAGCAAAGGACTCCGTACATGCGAACTTCGCTGTTACCGTGTCGATGGAAACATTCAAAAGATCTCTATCGGCTGTAACAGGCCTTCACGGAATGTTGCTCATCTCTTTAAGTTGTTCGCACTTAAAATTGCTGAGATCGAACCCGACTTAGGCATTGAACTTTTTATTTTAGAAGCAGCTGTCGTTGAAGAGCTCATCAACACGCAAGATGCGCTTTGGACCAGCAGTAGTGGAAATGCAGTTGTGATCGCGGAGCTGCTCGATAAAATTGCAGGCAAGACAGGTGCTGATGCGATCCACCGTTATCTTCCTGCCGAACATTATTGGCCGGAACGTTCGGTAAAGAGTTCTTCTTCGCTCACAGAAAAACCGGATACCGCCTGGCCGGAAGGGCTTGTTCGTCCCATGCATTTATTATCCCGGCCGGAAGCGATCGAAGTGAGTGTTCCCATTCCAGATTACCCTCCACTACTTTTTAAACACAGAGGAGTTCTGCATACCGTAAAAAAAGCTGATGGGCCCGAACGCATCGAACAAGAATGGTGGATCCGGTCGGGATTGTACAGGGACTATTATTGTGTGGAAGATGAAAAAGGCGCACGTTATTGGTTGTTTCGTTCGGGAGATAATAATAATGGAAATGCGAAGTGGTATTTACATGGGTACTTTGCTTGATGGTATGGATAACAGATAAAAACGATCCCGATAGCTATCAGGATACAGATCTGTGTATTGGGACGTATCGTTATTTTGAGCGGAGTCGAAGGGCGTGTGAAGGGATGGATGATGTAGGATGGGAGATGGAAGATGTCGGGACGTATCGTCACCTGAGCGGAGTACTATTCAGACGTAAAGGACCATTCAAGTAAATAGTTTTAAGAAAAAATTAGCATGAACTACACTGAGCTGCAAATAACATCCAACTTCACTTTTCTCCGCGGAGGCTCACATCCCGAAGAACTTATAGAACAGGCCCTCGAACTTGGCTATAAAGAAATTGCCATCACCGACCGCAACACGCTTGCCGGAATTGTACGTGCTTACACGGCGAGCAAAGGGAAAGACATCCGCCTCATTCCCGCATGCCGGTTAGATCTGCTCGATGGCTTCAGCCTCCTCGCCTACCCCAAAACAAAAAAAGGATATGCAACTCTTTCCGGATTACTTTCCGAAGGAAACCTCCGCGCAGAAAAAGGCGATTGCTATTTGTACAAAGCAGATGTATTTAAACATTCCGAAGAGATTATTTTTATAATTGTCCCGCCAGATGCTTTAAACACTTCCTTTGAATTTGAAAAAGACTTCATTTCCGCGGTGGAAGAATACAGAAAGACTTTGGGTAATTCTGTTTACTTAGGCGCTATCCGCTCCTATCATACAAACGACGGAAAAAAACTATTCCGCTTAGATCAACTTTCCCAACAATACAACATTCCGCTCGTTGCGATGAACGATGTGCATTACCATTCTCCCGAACGAAGAGAACTTCAGGATGTGCTCACCTGCATCCGCGAAAAATGTACGATCTACACTGCCGGATTTCGACTGCAGCAAAATGCAGAACGTTATTTAAAGTCGGCCAAAGAGATGCATCGCCTCTTTGCCCAGTATCCGGAAGCGATAAAGAACACGAAGGTTATCGCAGACGCTTGTCAGTTCTGCCTAAGTGAATTAAAATATGTTTATCCGGAAGAGATCACAAGCGAAGGAAGAACCGCAGACGAAGAACTCATTCATCTCACCTGGGAAGGCGCGAATGAAAAATTTCATGGCAACATTCCTGAAAAGGTCAAGACCACTATCCAGTTTGAACTAGAATTCATTCAACGAAAAAATTATGCAGCTTACTTTCTCACCGTCCATGATTTTGTACGTTATGCCCGCAGCAACGATATTCTCTGCCAGGGACGGGGCTCTGCAGCCAACTCCACGGTTTGCTTTTGCCTAGGCATAACCTCCGTCGACCCCAGTAAATTCAAATTGCTTTTCAGCAGGTTCATGTCCGATGCGCGCGATGAACCCCCTGATATTGATGTGGATTTTGAACACGAACGCAGGGAAGAAGTGATCCAGTACATTTATAAAAAATACGGAAGGCCTAGGGCAGCTATTGTCGCAACCGTCACACAACAACATTACAAAGGTTCTGTGCGCGATGTGGCAAAAGCAATGGGCTTATCTTCCGATGCAGTGAACAGTCTTTCGAGTTCCGGATGGGAACTCACAGAAGACTGGTTCCAGGGAAAAACAGTTACCTCATCGGGATTTTCTGCGAAGGATGCTCACCTGTTAAAAGTATTGGAGCTCACAAAACAATATATCGGATTTCCACGCCAGCTCGGACAACATACAGGAGGTTTTGTGATGACACAGGATCGCTTGTCGGATCTCTGCCCCATCATGAATGCACGCATGGAAAATCGTACTTGTATTGAATGGAACAAAGATGATATTGAATCCCTAGGATTTTTGAAAGTAGATGTACTGGCATTGGGCATGCTCACCTGTATCCGCAAAGGATTTGATTTGGCAAAAGAATATTACGGATTGGATCTTACGCTTGCGAACATTCCCCAAGATGATCCGGCCGTATATGAAATGGTAAGCCACGCCGATACCATCGGTGTGTTTCAGATTGAGAGCCGTGCACAGATGTCGATGTTACCCCGGCTGAAACCAAAATGTTTTTACGACCTTGTGATCGAAGTCGCGATCGTGAGACCCGGCCCAATTCAAGGCGACATGGTGCATCCTTATTTGCGGAGACGGAACGGACAAGAACCTGTGCACTATCCTTCGGAAGAGCTGAAAGAAATTTTAGGAAGAACATTAGGAGTTCCTCTTTTCCAGGAACAGGCTATGGAGATAGCCATTGTGGCGGCAGGCTTCACTCCTGCCGAAGCAGACGGATTAAGGAGAGCCATGGCCACCTTTAAAGCGAAAGGGAAAATAGAAGACTACAAAAGGAAATTGGTAAGTGGGATGACAGCCAAAGGATATACTGAAGAATTTTCCTTGCGTGTGTTCAAGCAGCTGGAAGGATTCGGAAGTTATGGCTTTCCGGAAAGCCATGCCGCAAGTTTCGCTTTACTAGTTTATGTCTCTTCCTGGATAAAATGCTATTACCCCGATGTGTTTGCCGCATCCTTACTGAACAGCATGCCTATGGGCTTTTACCAGCCGGCGCAGATCATCTCCGATGCACGCAAGCACGGTGTGAATGTAAGAGCCGTTGATATCAATCATTCCTTCTGGAACAATGTCCTGGAAGAAAAAGAAGGAAAATACCATTCATTGCGATTAGGTTTTAGGGAAGTGAAAGGACTGCGTGAAGACGACATGCAGATTTTAACGGCAGCCCGTCATTCCGGTTTTGAAAAAATTGCTCAGCTGGTTGATGCGGGCATCTCTCTATCGGCCATCGAAAAATTAGCTGATGCCGATGCTTTCCGCTCTATTGGCCTCGATCGCCGCAAAGCATTGTGGGAGATCTCTGCGCTGAATGATCATCCTATTGGATTGTTCTGTGGAGAAGCAAATGATACCAGTTCTGAAAATGCTATTCAGCTTCCGGAACTATTATTGCCCGAACATGTCTTGGAAGATTACAGAACAACCACTTTCTCTCTGAAAGCACATCCGGTTTTTTTTGCAAGGGAACGTTTAGCAAAATTGAATGTGACAGCACATGATCAATTGAGCAAGTTAAAAGACGGCTTTCAGGTGCGAGTAGCCGGATTGGTATTGGTACGACAACGGCCGGGAACCGCCAGCGGAATTGTTTTCATTACCATTGAAGATGAAAGCGGAGTTTCAAATTTAGTCGTATTCAAAGACCTCTTTCAAAAATACCGCAGGGAGATCGTCCATTCACGTCTGCTAATGGTGGAAGGAAAAGTACAGATAGAAGGAGAAGTGATTCACATTGTTGTAAAACATTGTTATGATCTTTCAGGCTTATTGCTTCCTGTATCACAAGCATCGGATAAATCTTCGGCAGACCTGAAAACAGATGAAGGCAAAGCGGACAGCCGTGCAAATAGCAAAGCATTTCATACCAAGCCGGTGCAGACAGATATCTTTCATGGAGGCAGGAATTTCAGATAGCGTTTTTTATTCCTCTGACCTGAAGTTACCTGCCGGCAAATCAAAACCTAAAAATTGAGAACTATAAAACCGAGGTTAAGAATGATGCTTGTGTAAAACAAGATCAGACACAACCTTGCAGGCCCCTGAGCAATAAAAACAGAGTTGCAGGCCATGGTGATGACGACGCAAGGCACAAGCATCAGATCACTTGCATTGTTTTTGAAAATGTACATGCAAGCCAGTGAGCCGATGCAGGTTTGCACAGTGATTAGAATGGCCATCCATCCGAACCGAGTTCTTTCAAAGTTTGCTACTTGTTTGGTAAACCATCCATCAACTACTTCCTGAGAGTGATAGACTTTGATTGCTTCTGTTTTCATGATTGTTTGAATTAGTAATTAATATATTAAGACCCTTTTATCCTTTATTATTTCAAAAAATTTTAGATCTGTAAAAAAGACAGTCCTTTGCCTGAATTCAAGGACAATTCTTTGATGCTTGTATGTTCCAACATTTTTCGCAACTCATCACGGATGGGTTTGAATTTGTGGTGTACCGGGCAAGGCTTTCTTTCAGAGCATTCCTTGAGTCCCAAGCCACATACCTTAAAGATGCTATCCCCATCCACTGCCACCACCACATCGATAAGTCGGAGCGTCTGCATCTTGCGCTTCTCTATATAAAAACCACCGGAAGGACCTTTTACCGAATTTATGATCTGATCTTTACTCAATTGCTGCATGATCTTAGCTGTAAATGCCTCTGGAGAATCGATGGCTTTGGCAATATCCTTCAGGCTGACCCTCTTACCGAGTTCGGATTGCTCTGCGATGCAGATCACTGCCCTAATTGCGTATTCACAAGCCCTGGAGAACATTTTTGTTGGTATTTACGCCGCAAAGATATGTAATTAATATTAAAGGACAAAACTATCCTTTACTTATTTTAGAATTATTTTACCGCTCGGCAGAAAGCACAAGAATGGGAAACACAATGAAAAAGGTCAGACCATACTGTTCGTATGAAAGTTATAAACCCACGGAGAAATTAGTTCTATGTAGCCGAAAATGGAGTCGAAGGATTCTTTCTCCCCGATTCAAAAGTGAAACAAATGGGATATTGAATCTCAAAATCTCCCCGAGATTGTAGAAAAAACATTCAACCAATCCACGCCCGCAGTTTTTTCACCAAGACGGACAATGATCAACTGCTTTTCCGGATTCACGTAGATGTATTGTCCCAACATTCCTCTGGCATAAAAGTCGCCTTTGTGCGAAGCTATCCACCAGGAATTGTTATACGTGTTGAAAGCACTTGCACAACTGTCGACCGAAGTGCATTCCTCTATCCAGTTCCTGGAAATGATCTGTTTCCCATTCCAATTACCTTTTTCGAGATAAAGCCTTCCTAATTTTGCAAAATCTCTTGCCCTCGCATTCAGACAGCAGAATGTTTTTTCCATCCCATTCCTCTTCTTATCCATGCTCCAAGTAGCGTCGTACTCCATTCCCAAAGGTTGCCAGATCTTTTCTTCCAGGTAAGAAGTGATGGTCTTAGGATAAATGGCTCTTTCTAATACCATTCCCAAGATCTGAGAATCCGTACTCTTATATTCAAATGTTTTTCCCGGCTCTGTTTCCAGCTTCAAACGGCCAATCTGTTGCCTGAGATCATTTCCATAATAAAAAGAAGCCAGCCCGTTCACCAACGTATATTTTTCCTTAAATCCTATACCTGACGTCATTTGTAGCAGGTCAGCAATTCTAACTTTATCAAATCCGTTTTTTGCGAGCTCAGGGATGTAATCTGTCACCCGATCTTTAGTCGATCGAATGTATCCGTCATCCAGAGCGCAGCCGATCAGCATGGAGGTAACAGATTTTGCTATGGAGAAAGACGGCACCGGCGTGGAAGCTGTATTGTTGTTAAAATAGTTCTCATAAAGGATAGAGTCTTTGTGAATGACTAAAAATGCAACCACCGCTTTTGAGCGCAGGAATTCATTCAAGGGTACATTCTTATTTCCAGAAGGCAGAACGACAGGCATCCTGAGATCGATACCGTTCGGCTGATAGAACTGAAATAGGGAATCGCCTATTTTTGAAGTTCTAGAAGGAAATATTCTGTAATCTTTGATATCCGCCATCTGATACCTCAAACACCTTCCTATTTCACATGACATGCAGACGAGAGCAACAAAAAAAAGAAAAGCTACTGTTTGTATGTGAGATCTCATCGCTTGAATACTTCATGTTTGTAACAAAGTTACAGGCACCGCAGCCCTCACATTCCCGAGATTCGTTTAAAGGCTGATTAAGTTCGTTGAAATCCTAAAAAATATCACCCTGTATTTTGCTCATTTCACCTGTCCGGATCATCATTTCACCGAATCGAAGCCCGCAAACACAACATTTGGGGGTATAATTCGGTTATAAAAGTTACCATCACCTAAATTCAAACCATAAAAAAAGGAGGACCCAATGGAAACTCAAGCATTAAATCTATTTATTGTAGATGACAACAAGTCAATGGTGACATCTTTAAAACAATACATTAAGAGCAGATTCGGTGGGAGTGTAAACATCAAGACATTTTTCTCCGGCGAAAGTTGTTTGGAAGAAGTCGATAAAAGCACGAACGTTGTGGTGCTCGACTATTACATGGAAGGAAAGAATGGGCTGGAAATTCTGAAAGAGATCAAAAAAGTGAATCCCGACACAGAGGTTATTATGTTGTCAAGCAACAACGATGTGGGGCTCGTGATTGAATCTTTGAGAAACGGAGCAAACGATTACGTGGTGAAAGGTCCGAATGCCTGGAAGAAGCTGACTTCGTTGATCAGTTACATCCTAAATGCACCCATCCGTATGATGGTGAGGGAGTTCGGAGTATCAAAATTCTGTGCAATCTTTCTGACCACCTTCATAACCATGGGAGCTATTGTGGCAGCAGTGCTCAACATTCTTCAAACCTGATACTTAGCATTCCGAAAATAAACGGAAAAATAAAATAAGAGCAAACTCAATATCTGTTATCATGAGAAAAATTTGGAACTTCGATATCAAACTCAAGATAGGTATTGGCTTTGCTTTTATTTTATTCGTCTTGATAACCATCCAATACGCACTTAACAAAAGCATCTCCAACGTAATCGCATCTCAAGAAGAGATCATTAAAAGCACGGAATTATCTACCGAGATCGAATCCATAAAATCATCTGTTAGTTTTTTCGAAAGCAAGATGAAAGGATACGTACTGACTGGAAACGATTCGCTGCTGGAGAACAACGAAATATACCTGAGCAACATTGTTCGAAAATTCAAGAAATTAAAATCCTTATCCTCCGACAAAGAGCAGAATACCGCAATTGATA
>JBKJQG010000322.1:0-3021 GCA_046594925.1 Bacteroidia bacterium | reverse complement strand
CAAAGTTACAGGATTCTCAACAGGACTTGCTCACTTTGATACCAATGGACTTGTGTCTTCTTCCCTTGTAGCTCTTGGTACTGATGTAACTGGAATATTACCTATTGCAAATGGGGGTTCTCCATTTGGACAGAATTCAGCTCTTGGTACTATCTTTGAAAACAACTCTACGCTAGACTTCCTTCTAGGAGGCAACGCTACAACCTCAGCTAAATTTGCAGTTCTAAATGTTGCAGGAGGTACTCCAACTGCCTCTGTCAGCTCAGGTCTTAATGGCACCGCCCTCTCCTTTGACGCAAATGGGAATATCCAGACAGCAAAGAATGCAACGCTCACAATCGGTGGAAATACGACAGGAAATGTTGCAATAAATCCCGTCAATGGCACAGGCACCGTCTTTATCAATCAGACGTCTACTGCTCCGACAACTGCCCTTGCAATCGGCAGTGGAAATGCATTCCGAATCAATAATTTGGGACAAATTACATATACACCAGCAAGTGCTTCAGCAGCTCCGCTATTTACAAATGTTGGTATTCCGCTCGCAATAAATCAAGTAGACACCGTCCTTAGAGCCAATGACCTACCCCAATCTCTTCGCTACGTAGGTACTGCTTCATATAACGGTTACGTTTATGCTGTTGGTGGGTCCTCAGGCTCCCTACAATCCACAGTTTATTACGCAAGGGTAAATGCAGACGGCACGACCAACGACTGGAACTTGACAGCCTCGCTTCCAACAGCAAGATCCCTAGTTGTTACAGCAGTATACAATGGCTACTTGTATGTCTTAGGGGGGAATGACAATAATCCTTCAGCAACTGTCTACTATGCAAAAATCAACTCGGATGGAACTGTTGGTCCTTGGGCTACAACAACATCTCTTACTGCAGCGCGTCAACAAGGAGAAGCAATTGCAGCAGACGGTTATATATATTACTTAGGAGGGTCCAATCTAGGACAACAAAATGCTATTTATTCTGCACCCATCAACTCAAATGGTACGCTAGGGAGCTGGACAACGCAAAATACAACTCCTTATGGAAGCATTTCAGAGGGTGCTGTTGCGATCTCCAAAGGTTATATATTCCTCGGAGGAGGAAGTGACGGATCAGCTGCTAGGTTTGATGTATATTCCGCCCCGCTTACCAGTGGGTCGGTGGGAACATGGGTTGCAACCAACTCCTTCCCAAGCTCAGGCCGAAGGAATGCACCAGCATACGGCCAAACAACCGACGGGAAATGGATAGTAGCCGGAGGATCGAATACAACTACAGCTGGAGGTGCCCAGACAACAATATACATTGGTACTTTTTCAGGTTCTACAGTAACTTGGTCTACAGCAACAACTGCTCTAGGTACAGGGACATTTGAAACCACAGGAGCCGTTGTCGGAGATACCTTTGTATATCTTGGAGGTTCATCAGCTACTGCATCAGTATTTATATTTGGACTCAAATCAACCGCTTATGCGTTCAATACAAATACAACCTTTAACCAAGGGAATCTTCTCTCACTATGGAACGGAAATGTCAGCAAATTTAGCATTGACTACGCAGGAAATATCATAGCTTCTGCCGGTGCACAATTCAGGCCAAACGTTGATGCTGTAAATGCACTCGGCATTGCAAATACAAATGGTACTAATGTGATGAGTTTTGATACATTTAATTCACGGGTTGGAATCGGAACAAATGTGCCTAATGCATTGCTGGATGTAGCCGGTGCCGCTTCCATCTCAGGTCAACTTTCACTTTACGGAACTAATGCGATCCAAACGACTGCCAATCAAACGCTTACTCTTGGTGGAACAACCACAGGAGATATCAGTTTCAAACCCGGAAATTCTTCTGTAAGCCTATATCTTGCATCAAATGGAAATGTGGGAATCGGGACTACTGCTCCATCAGCACTTCTTGATCTACGAAACACAACAACTGCCGTTGCCTCAATTTCTGCAACAACCGCTGGCACAGGCCTTGTCCTTGGCGGTGGAGGAAGCATCCAGTCTCTTATAAATGGAAATCTTACACTTGGGGGATCAACCACCGGCAATATTATTCTTAACCCACTAAATGGAGCAGGGAGAGTCGGCATCAATAATTCAAGCCCACTTGAAGCACTGGACGTTACAGGAAATGCTACAATCTCAGGCAATCTAGCTCTAAATAGTGCAGGTTCGATTACAACTACAAAAGGCCAAACACTCACAATCGGCGGCGGTACATCAGGAAATCTAGTTATCGGACAATCTGGAAAAGCCATTACCCTTCCAGGCTTTACCGGTCAGAATGGAATATTGTATGCCACTCAGACGACCGGTGTTCTATCTCAAGCAACAACAGCTTCAACCGGACTTTGTCTTGTCTCTGGAGCATCTGCACCATCTTGGACTACCTGCCCCGGAGGTACAGGACTTACACAATGGGATATTGCAAATGGAGCTATTTATTCAGGCAATTCTACCCTTGATTTCCTACTTGGAGGAAACTCAACCACTTCTGCTAAATTCGCAATTCTTAATGTAAATTCAGGTACGCCTACAGCATCAGTTTCTTCTGGGTTAAATGGAACTAGTGCATTCTTTGATGCTACAGGTAACTTCCAAACAGGAAATAAACAAACCCTAACATTGGGCGGAGGAAATACAGGGAACATTGTTATCTCACCTTCATCAACAACGACACTTGCAAACTCGACAATATTCTCAGCCTTATCAACAGGAATTGCACATATTAGTTCTACTGGACTTCTCTCATCCTCAGCCATCAACCTAGCCTCAAGTGACGTCACAGGAATTCTTCCTATTTCCAACGGAGGTTCTCCATTCGGACAGAATTCAGCTCTTGGTACTATCTTTGAGGGCAATTCTACGCTTGATTTCCTTCTTGGAGGCACAGCTACTTCAACTGCCAAGTTTGCAGTTCTTGGGATCAATAATGCAAGGGGTCAACAGACCGCCTCTGTTTCAGGAAATCTAGTTCTGGATGCAGCGGGTAGCCTTCAGACAACCAAGAATCA
>JBKJQG010000277.1:0-5500 GCA_046594925.1 Bacteroidia bacterium | reverse complement strand
TCTTCTCCTCCTTAACCAAACGAAGCATCTCCTCCACCTTATCCCGCTTCACAGCTGCATAAGAAGAATGATCCAAAACCTCTATCAAGCCCAATTCATCTTTAGCAAGTTTTCCTTTCTGAAAAAGCATACCAACAATATCCATCTTATTGATCTTGTCTTTTTTTCCAGCAGCAATGTATAGTGTGCTCCAAGGAGTATTTTCAGGAATCTTATTGGCTGACGATAATTTTTCTTTCGGTGGTGTGTCTTTAATAAATGTGGGAACAAATTCTTCCGGACCTAAAAGCAAATACGAAGTTCCCTTCGCATTCATCCTCGCCGTTCTTCCGTTTCTATGAATAAACACATCTTCGGTATGTGGCAACTGAAAATGAATCACATTCTGGATCTCCGGAATATCCAGTCCGCGTGAAGCAAGATCCGTGGTGATGAGAATCTGATTGGTGCCGTTCCTGAATTTTATCAAAGCTCTTTCCCTGTCCTCCTGCTCCATCTTTCCATGAAACGTCCCGTGAAACAATCCTTTCTCAAGCAGCAAAGCACTGATTCTATCCACCGCATCACGGTGATTACAGAATACCAAGGTTGCGTTGTTTCCTAACTGACAGATCAGTGAAAACAAGGCATCGATCTTGTCTTTGGCGTCAGACTGGATCACTTTCAATTTCAAACCAACGGCTTTTACCGGCGTCTTACTCAGGTAATTCAACTCCACCGCATCTTTCAAACCCGCAAATTCTGGAATGCTCTTCATCTCCGTCGCAGAAGTCAGCATCCGCTTTTTCAGATGTTTCAGGTGATAGATGATGAAGGACATGTCTTCCTGAAAACCAAACTCCAATGCTTTGTCAAACTCGTCAAGAACCAAGGTATGAATGCTGGAAGGATCAATATTCTTGTTACGGATGTGAAAAGCCAATCTCCCCGGTGTTCCAACGAGCACTGCAGGCGCTTCACCCAGACTGTTCTTCTCTGTCTTGGTAGAATGCCCTCCATAAGCACAATTCACTTTAAAGCCCGTCTGCATTTGTTTGAACACTTGTTCGATCTGAATCGCAAGCTCCCGTGAAGGAACAATAACTAAAGCTTGAATACCCGCCTTGCTTTTATCCAAGGAATTCAAAACCGGCAAAAGAAATCCCAAGGTCTTTCCCGAACCGGTTGGAGACAGTAAAATAATATCGTTTGATTTCTTTGAAGCTTCAATCGTCGCCAACTGCATCTCATTTAGAGACGCAATCTTCAGATTCTCCAGCACTTTTTGTAACATGATCTTGTATTTTGGACTGCAAAGGTAGTTTAATCCTTTTGGAAACACAGATTAGTAAATTTGTATTCTTTGCAATTTGCAAAGCCCAAACAATCATTTATTCGTCAATTTAGCCAAAATTCAGAATTATATTCTGCGAATATTAAATTTATTGGAATTTAAAGTAATTATTTCTACATTTAAAACACAATTATTGGGTTACGATGCTTTTTATCTAAGAATTCTTAAACAATTGGTTTACTAATGAAAATTGAACCAATGAACTAATAGACCAATGAACCAATCTACTGATAAAAAAAGAAAGATCAATTCATCCCTTGATGAAGCTGTTTTGCTGAAGGCATTTGAATTGATGTCGACTGCCAAGTCGATGACCGAACTATACGAAGCCAACAAAGACGTTACGGCAAAGTACGTACACGCCACTTCCCGCGGACACGAAGCCATTCAATTGGCTGTGAGTCTGCAGCTATTGCCTCAGGATTTCCTTTCAGCTTATTACCGCGACGACAGCATGTTGCTCGGCATAGGAATGGAACCTTACGAACTGATGCTGCAATTGCTCGCCAAGCGCGATGATCCTTTCAGCGGCGGAAGAACTTATTATTCCCATCCCAGCTTAAAAAGAGATGACATGCCCAAAATTCCGATGCAGAGTTCTGCCACCGGGATGCAAGCCATTCCTACAACCGGAGTTGCAATGGGAATTCAATATTTAGAAAAACAAAACCTGGACCTCACCCCGGCCCTCTCCAAAGGAGAGGGAGAAAGAGACAAACCAATTGCTGTTTGTTCCTTAGGCGATGCATGTATTACTGAAGGAGAAGTAGCAGAAGCATTTCAAATGGCTGTACTAAAAAAGTTGCCGATTCTTTACGTTGTGCAGGACAACGAATGGGACATTTCAGCCAATGCAAAAGAGATCCGCGCACAAGATGCGACCGAATATGCTAAGGGTTTCAAAGGTTTGGAAACAAGAACCATCGACGGAACCGATTTTGAAAAATCATACAACACCGTAAAAGAAGTGATCGCGATCATCCGCAAGGAACGCCGGCCCTTTTTAATTCATGCCAAAGTTCCTTTGCTGAATCACCACACATCGGGTGTCCGCAAGGAATGGTACCGCGACGACCTGGAAGAAGCCGCAAAACGCGATCCTTATCCTAGATTAAAAAATCAGATGATCGTTGCCGGATTTTTGACTTCTGAATTGACAGAAATAGAATTACTCGCAAAAGAAAAAGTAGAAAGGGATTATCAAAAAGCATTATTAGCTGAAGACCCGCGACCGGAAGACCTTTTCGATCACGACTTCGCTCCTACTCCTGTTACTGAAGAAAAAGGAGAACGCGAACCAAAGGGAAAAGAAAAAACCGTAATGGTGGATTCTGCCTTGTTCGCCATAAGAGAATTGATGGCGAAGCATCCGGAGTGTTTGTTATACGGACAAGATGTTGGAGGAAGATTGGGAGGAGTGTTCCGTGAAGCGGCAACGTTGGCGCAAACTTACGGAGATCACCGCGTATTCAACACACCCATACAAGAAGCATTCATCATTGGAAGCACCGTTGGAATGAGTGCTGCTGGCTGTAAACCCATCGTGGAAGTTCAGTTCGCCGATTACATCTGGCCGGGCCTGAATCAATTGTTCACCGAAGTGAGCCGCTCTTGTTATTTGTCGAACGGCAAATGGCCGGTTGCTGCGATCATCAGAGTTCCCATCGGAGCTTACGGAAGTGGCGGACCTTATCACTCTTCCAGCGTTGAAAGTATTTTGACCAACATCCGCGGAATAAAAATTTGTTACCCCTCAACAGGTGCATCTGAAAGGATTGATGAAAGCGGCGTATTATGATCCGAATCCGGTGGTGATGCTGGAACACAAAGGACTTTATTGGAGCAAGATCAAAGGAACGGAAGATGCGAAGACGATTGAGCCCGACGAGGATTACATTATTCCCTTCGGGAAAGCACGTTTCGTTCAAACCGTCGGGATAGAAGACGGAAAATGGAAGATGGAAGATGGAAGTTTTTCTGAGAATGTTCCTTCGGACTCATTGACAATAATTACTTATGGCATGGGCGTTTATTGGGCTAAGAACGCTGCTAAGGAATTTCCAGGGCAAATAGAAATCATTGACTTGCGTACATTAAATCCTTTGGATGAAGAAACTATTTTAGCTTCCGTAAAAAAACACGGGAAATGCATCGTACTCACGGAAGAACCCTACAACAACGGTTTTCCGCAAGCTTTGGCGGGTCGCATTTCTAAAAAATGTTTTGAATATTTAGACGCACCCGTTGAAGTGATCGGTTCAGAAAATTTACCGGCCATTCCATTGAATTCAATATTGGAGGCTACGATGTTGCCGAATGCTGTGAAAGTGGGCAAAGCAATTGGAGAACTGTTGTCATATTAGCAACGAAAGGCAACTCCCCCTTTGAAGGGGGCAGGGGGATGATGATAAACACAATGAAAGAATGAAATAAATAAATAAAAACAAAAATCTGCGTAGATCTGCGGAATCTGCGAGCAAAAACCAAGAACATGTTATCAAACAACGATATCCTAAAAAAACTAAGAGTAGCTTTAGAACTAAAAGATGATGATGTCATCAAAATCCTAAAACTCGTAGATTTCGAGATCACCAAAAGCGAAGTAAACGCCTTATACAGAACTCCGGATCATCAGAACTTCAAACCCTGCGGCGATCAATTGTTACGTAATTTTCTGAACGGACTGATCATTTACAAACGGGGACCAATGCCTCCAAAGCCAGAGAAGAAGTAGCAATCTGGTTGAATGTTTCAACACCCCGTCACCCTGAGCATTCTGCGTTGAAGCAGACACATCGAAGGGCGGGATCTCCTCATTGGAACGACGAAATTCGATCCAAATCAAAAATTTTTCATACCTTTGTCATAGTATCATATGATACTATCAAAATGAAGCCACCCTACACGATAACTTCAGAAATTATAGAATTGATCGCTTCCATTTCTGAGAAAACAGGAAGAATCGATGCCGCGCATTTGCATAGACCTGCGACGGAGCTTCGCAAGAAAAACCGCATCCAAACCATTCAATCTTCCCTCGCCATTGAGGGAAACACGCTTTCACTTGATCAGGTAACCGCCATACTGAATAGCAAAAGAGTATTGGCTCCTGCAAAAGACATTCTTGAAGTAAAGAATGCAATTCTTGTTTATGAAAAACAATCGGAATTCAATCCGTTTTCACTCATCGATCTTTGTAAAGCGCATCATTTGATGATGAAAAATCTTATTCCCGACTCTGGGAAACTGAGAACAAAAAACGTTGGGATTGCAAAAGGATCTTTAGTGACTCATGTCGCGCCAAAAGCGGCATTGGTAAAAGGTCTTTTGAAAGATCTGTTAAACTATGTAAAACAAGACCAAGACCTCCTGCTCATCAAAAGCTGTGTTTTTCACTATGAATTTGAATTCATCCATCCATTCATGGACGGTAACGGCCGAATGGGCCGTTTTTGGCAAACCTTACTCTTGACAAAATATTCAGCGGTATTCGAATATTTGCCGATGGAAACCATCGTAAAACAAAAACAACGTTCTTATTACAAAGCCTTGAGCGATTCCGACAAGAAAGGAAACTCCAGCCCGTTTATTGTTTTCATGTTGTCCGTTTTGGATGAAGCATTAGAAAATGTTCTGACAGCAGGAAATATCACGCTACAAGGAAAGGACAGGATGAGTATTTTCCGGGAACAGATCGGAAGGGAAGAATTCAGCAGACAAACATATCTCCGTTACTTCAAAGAAATTGCGCCCGCAACCGCAAGTCGCGATCTTAAAATGGCTGTTGAACAAAGCTTACTCTCAAAAAAGGGCGACAAACGATTGACCGTCTATAAATTCAAAAAATAGCCCCAAAAGCCAACGCTGTATTCAAAATCCACTATTTTCGTCAAAATCACTACCTTCGGTGTACCGAAGGTTTGGTTTCAGGATGACCGGAAGTGAGAATGCTGCAAACTTAAGTTTGTTAAGGGTGGGCAGGCGTTCACAGGTCTTGTGGGAAAACAGTTTCGATTAGGAAAATCGCAGTCGGCAGACAAAAATGGCATATTATTTACTGCTGTCATAGTTTTTGAAGAACCAAAAACAACGCCAAAAAATAGAATTCTCCCCAAGTTTACAAGAGCAAAGAAAAAGACGCATCTATCAATGCGCGCCCTTTTCTTT
>JBKJQG010000264.1:0-16273 GCA_046594925.1 Bacteroidia bacterium | reverse complement strand
CTCCCATCTCCCATCTCCCATCTCCCGACTCCCGACTCCTATCTCCTATCTCTCATCTCCCGACTCCCGACTCCCATCATCCTTCTCCCATTACATCGCAATCGTAACTCCTACAGTGAAAGGATATACTTGCGGTCCTTTATCTTTTTTGAACAAGCGGTTCAATCCATAGGTTGCAAAAACCGTTACATCATTGAACCCAATTCTTGCCACAGCACTGTATCTGAAAGGCTCCAGGTTAAAATCGTCTTTTTGTTTGATCTTGATGTGTTTGTCATTCGCATCGTATTTTTGTTTAGTAACTGCGTAAATTCTGTAAGCCAGCTCCGCGCCGACAGCGATATGTAAATTTTTGTTGGGATTCTTGCTAGTGTTAAATTCCAGCATCAATGGAAGTTTTAGATAAGTGACATTTAGTTTATTCTTTTTGTAATCGATGGTAGTATCAACGGTTGCGGACAGATATGTCGTGTCGCCGTCAAGCGTGATGTTGTTCTGGAACGAGTAATGGTTGAAATCAAATCCCAATCCGGTTACGAGATTCACATAATTCTTATAGATGTGAAAATCTTTTTCCATCAGGTTCACTCCGAACTGAAGTGATTTGGCATAATCCAGTTCCAGGAAACTTGCAGTGCCTGTCAGGTCAATGCTGTTCTTATAGTCCATCATCCCGTTCACACCGAATTCAAATCCATTCCAGTGTTTGAATTTTTCATTGTAATTTTTGGTGGAATCTTTTTTCGACATTTTACCGTTGTCATCATCATCATCGTCTTCACCTATGATCACATAATTTTTTCCGCCCAATTTAATTTTAGTCGTGTCGCTCGCCGTTTCTTCGCCGTTACCACTTTTGCTTTCGCGGACAGATCCCGCTCCGCTTATATTCACGTTGCGGTCGGTTGGATTTCCTTTATAGATGATGGATCCCGCTCCCGAAACGTCAGCATCAAGTCCTTGCACGGCATTTACTTTTGCATCGCCGGCGCCGGAAACTTTTGCTTTGATCTTCAGCGTTTCCAGATTGGCCGCCTTCAAGTTGCCAGCGCCTGATACAGTTACATCAAGCATCTGTGCAGTTCCTTTCAGGGTGAGATCTCCTGCACCACTTATATCGGCTTTGATGTCAGTTGCTTTTAGGTCAAGGTGGATGTCGCCTGCGCCATTGGTGGTGATGTTTAATTTATCACAGGTCAGCTGGTTCTCGCTTTTTACATCTGCAGCTCCTGAGACGTCCAGACTGGATAAGGATTTTATCGAAATGGCTATACTGATGCCGTCATCGTCTTTTATGTTTCCTTCGGTGGAGATCACCAGAATTCCATCTTTTACTTCGGTTTTGATCTGGCCTTGCGCACTTTCCGGTGCGTTCACCTTAACGATGTTGGCATCGCTTTGTGTGATCTTGATTTCGTAAGCATCTCCGGCTTTAATTCCGGTGAAGTCGCCCACAGCTCTTGTCTGCTGGGCTGTCATAGTTAGTGTGGATAAGCTTGTCAGCAAGGTCAATCCGAGAATTTTTGTTTTTATAGTGTTCATGATTTTTGGTTTTTCTATGTTATGATTTATTAGCGCTGTTGTTATTTTTGAATAGGACGATAGGGCATTTGATTAGTTACAAGAAAGCAAAATTATTTTTCGTAAGTAACCGTTGAATTGAACCCTATGCCAATAGGGCTGGACTTTTGCCACTTGTCTTGACTTGTCTTTCTCCACATGCTGTTGCTATCCATCAGGCCTACACAAAAGTATAATTTATCCTTTCCATAATTTTCGATCCATTCCAGGGAGACCATGAAATCGGTTTCTACCCATAGATTGTATGGTTTCATGTCCACGGTCAATGTTCCGGAAGTCAGCGAAGTAGTGACATAAATGGGCTGTTTAAGAAGAATGGAATCGGGCTGTCCGTTCTTCATGGCATACACATTCACACGGAATTTTACATTCTGGATCTCATTCTTGGCAATGTTAAAGTTCAGGTTTTCGATCAGGGTAGGGGATTTTCTGATCTTCATGATAGTTCCTAATTCCGAGCCCAGATCGTTGGACTTGAAGCCGGCGACCGCATTTTTGCTGTCATTCTGGTTTCCCAAGATTTTTGTTTTTAGAACTTTTGGTTTTACAATCACCTGTGCAAGGGACAGAATGCTCTCTTCCAATAAAATGGCAGGATCGGTTGCTTTCTTGAATTCGGATACGGTAAAACTTCTGCTTTTATACCCTATGCAGGAAAACTTCAGCGTTTGGTCGTTGAGGGAATCGGGTAATACAATCGTGAATTTTCCATTGATGTCGGATACCGTGCCTGTCCCTTTCCCGATCACACCGATGTTCACGTAAGGCAGGATTTCATTGTTTTTAGCGGAGGCCAACGTTCCGCTGAAGCTTTGGGCAGTGGCAGAATAAACTATGTAGTTGAGGGAAAGTACTAAAATCAGCCATTTTTTCATTTTGTAGATTTTTCTTACCAGACGTTTCCCATCGTCAATAGTTACAGGGGCCTTGCTTTTTTATTGACCGCTCTATATTTACCATTGACCGCATTCAAGCAACTATTTGGTCTTTTTCTGCATCTCTAGATTATTAACAAAAGCTTGTGTAATAATAGTTTTCAAGGATTTTTTTATTTGAGTTTTTTTCAGCATATTTGTAAGGAAATCGTTTTATGAAGAATTTGAAGAAAAATATACTCCTCTCCGTTGTTGTTTTACTGGTTAGTTCGGCTTCTGCCACCAATTTATATTGGGTGGGCGGCACGGGTGCTTGGAATGAAAAACAGCATTGGTCGCTGACCAGTGGAGGTGCATCAGCAGGGGCGATTCCGACTGCAAGCGATGATGTTTTCTTTGATTTTAGGTCCTTTTCGGAAGATAAACAGACCGTGAAAGTCACCACAGATGCGGTTTGCCGCAACATCGATTGGAGTACCATCGATGATAAAGCAATATTCTCCTCAGGAGTTTCCAGGACATTGACAGTTTATGGCACTTATACATTGTCGCCTCTTTTATTTAACGGATTTTTAGGAAAAACAATTTTTGCCGCGTCTTCTCAAGATAATTCTATTTCGACCGGAGGAAGAATGTTGGTAGGTAATTGGGAGTTCAATGGCTCCGGATCCTGGATACTGACGGATGATGTAACCACCGAAAAAGCTGTATCCATAACACTTACAAAGGGCTCGTTAAAGACAAATGGTAAAACGGTTTACTGCGGTTCTTTCATTGGAAATTCATCTCAACAGAGAGCCTTGGATCTGTCTTCCTCCGAAATATTCATTAAAGATAAATGGGATTTTAGCTCTCCCGCGCAGCTTACGTTTGAAACAGGAACTTCCAGATTGATTTTTGAAGATTCCTTGAATAATGACAAATTCAGGAGCGGTGGTTTGACTTACAATTCTGTTTCTGCGATGTCGGCTGCATGTACTCCTTCAGGAACACCCTGTGCCTTTTTTACTATTTCTATTGTTGGGCAAAATGTGACATGCAATGGTTTATGCAATGGAACCGCAAGTGCAACAGTGTTGCCTGCAACAGGCTCTTATCTTTATGACTGGAGTCCTTTGTCACCAGTAGGTGATGGAACACCCAATATTTCTGTGTTATGTACAGGAACATATACACTCAAAGTTACTAACGCCTTAAATCTTGCACAGTTTTGTTTTTGTTCAATTTCCATTACAGAGCCAGGAGTTTTATTTGATTTTGAATTAGTTACTGTTCCACCTACTTGTAATGGTCTTTGTAATGGAACATCTACAGTTGGTGCTTCAGGAGGAACTGGTGCTTATACTTATGCTTGGACAATCGGAGGTTTACCTCCCGGAGCACCTTTTTCCGGAAATGGAAATGATACTGTTAGTGGTGTTTGTGCTGGTACTTACGATGTTACTGTGTCGGATGCGAATAGCTGTACAGGAAGTACTACTATTGTTGTGAGTCAACCAGCACCTCTGGTGGCTCCCGGTTCGTCTACCAATGTAACTTGTTTCGGTTTATGTAATGGAACAGCAACGGTAGTTGCGTCTGGCGGCTCCCCTCCTTATACTTACGATTGGACTCCCGGAACTCCTGCGGGAGATGGAACAGCAAGCATCACCAATCTTTGTCCGAATTCTTATACTTGTACAGTTACCGATACCAATTCTTGTACTGCAACTTTTGTTGCCACTATTACTCAGCCGCCTATTCTTACGCTTACAATGTCTCAAACAAATGCAAGTTGTGGTGGCGTATGTGACGGCACCGCTACTGCAACGGTCACTGGTGGGACTTCTCCTTATACTTATGTTTGGTCGAATGGCTCCAATACAACCACGGTAGCATTATCTAATACTATTTCCGGATTGTGTGACGGAGGGTATACTGTTACTGTTACGGATGCTAATGGATGTAGCTTAACAAGTTCGGTTACAATTACAGAGCCCCCTATTTTAGTTGCTACTGCTACGGGTACGAATGTCTTGTGTTTTAATGCTTGTAACGGAACAGCAACGGCAGGAGTTGTCGGTGGTACGCCGGGATATCTTTATTCTTGGAACACCGGACCAACTTCTCCTACTATCTCCGGGCTATGTCCGGGTTCATATACCGTAACCGTAACGGATCTGAATGGCTGTACGGATACAGGTGTTGTAGTAATTAATGAACCGACCTTGCTTGTGGCAAATTTTACAAGTACAGACTTATTATGTTTTATTCCTTGTAATGGGACAGCCACAGCACTTCCTACGGGAGGGGTTCCGGGTTATACTTATAATTGGTTGCCGGGTTCACCTGCCGGTGAAGGAACGGATAGCATCTTTAATCTTTGTCCGGGTACTTATTTTGTTATTGTAACCGATGTTAATGGTTGTGTCGATACTTCGTCTGCCATAGTCATTTCGCAACCTCCTGTTTTAAATGACGGAGCGACTTCTACCAATGTAACTTGTAATGGCGCTTGTGATGGAACAGCAACAGCATCGCCATCTGGCGGAACTCCCGGATATACTTTTTCGTGGATGCCCGGATCATTTGTTACTCCTTCTATCTCTGGATTGTGTCCTGGTTCGTATACTGTTACTGTGACCGATGCAAATGGGTGTACCAATTCAGGGACTGTTGTCATTATTCAACCCAATGCGTTAAACGTAAGTATATCCACAACCGCATTGGCATGTAATGGCAATTGTAACGCCGTTGCTACAGCTACCATCACAGGTGGTACAGCCGGGTTTACGATTGATTGGAATGGCGCGGCAACACCAACTGGCGATGGAACAACCATTATCAGTTCACTCTGCGCTGGTCCTTATACCATTAATGTTATTGATGCTGCTGGTTGTCCAGCTACCGCATCCACCACCATCTTTGAACCAACAGCATTGGTGATCGCAACCTCTTCCACAAATATTTCTTGCTTCGGGGCATGCAATGGCACGGCCTCTTCAGTTGTCGGAGGCGGAACTCCCGGATATACGTATTCCTGGACGCCAGGCGGCATGAGCACACCTTCTGTTTCAGGCCTTTGCCCGAATACCTATACCGTTACAGTTACCGATCTAAATGGTTGTACCATTACAAGTTCTGTTACAATTACTCAACCGACTCAGATTCTTGCTAATCCTTTTGTGGTGAATAACATTAGTTGCGCGGGAACTGTTCCTTGCGATGGTTCAGCCTCATCAACACCTTCAGGGGGAACACTGCCATACACATGGAACTGGTCGGGAACGCCTGCAGGTGATGGAACGCCAACAATTACCGGACTTTGTGCAGGAGTCTATAGTTTAACAGTGACCGATTCCAACGGATGTTCATCGACCATGTCGGTTACTATTACACAACCGCTTGTGCTGAGTGCACCAATCACCAGCTCCACTTCCAGCTGTAACATTTGCAACGGTACTGCTACCGTGACGCCCGGCGGTGGAACGCCTGGATTTACTTTTTTGTGGAGTGACGGCGCAGCACAAACTACTGCGACTGCAGTTGGGCTTTGTCCGAATGTAACCTACACCGTTACAGTTACTGATGCGAATGGCTGTACAGCTTCGAGCTCGGTTACCATCATGCAGACCATTATCATTAGTATCACCACATCTCCTACAACATTAAGCTGTGCCGGTGCATGTGATGGAATTGTAACGGCAAATGCTGCGGGTGGAACAACACCATATACCTTCGACTGGTCGGGTTCGTCGGGTACAGTATCTTCAACACAAACAGCTTCTGGATTATGCGCAGGAACTTATACGGTGAATGTGGCAGATGCAGCAGGTTGCTTCAACAGTGATTCAATCACGTTCACAAATCCTCCCGTACTGACCATTAGTGTAGTCAGTACAAATGAAACCTGCAGTGGTTCTTGTAATGGAACGGGAACAGCAACAGGAGCTGGTGGTACAGGGACGTTAACGTATTCCTGGAATACGTCGCCTGTTCAGAATACCGCAACCGCAACTGGATTATGCTCAGGAACATATACCGTAACGGTGACCGATGGAAATGGGTGTACTGCTACAACTTCTATTACGATTACAGGGCCACCGCCTGTGGTCGACAACGTAACCATTACTGATGCAAACTGTTTGTTTGCCGACGGACAGATCACCGTAGCACCGACTGGCGGCGCCGGGCCAGGAACTTATACGTTTAACTGGAATGGAGCAGCAACACCTACGGGTGACGGCACAGCAACCATTACTGGATTGCTTCCAGGAATTTATACACTCGACATCACTACAGGTGGCTGTACTTATAGTTTCAGTTATATATTAAATAATATTGCCGGTCCAACAACAGTGATGTCGCATACCGATGTATCCTGTTTTGGTGCTTGCGACGGAACAGCCACTGTTGTAGCATCGGGTGCTGCTGGAGGGTATCTTTATAATTGGACACCGGGCACACCAACAGGTAATCTCACACCTACCATCACCAATTTATGTGGAACTATCACTTATACCGTAACGGTTACAGATGCTGCAGGATGTATCACTATCGATACGGCGACGGTTATCAATCCTGCGCTTATTTCTCCTAACCCTGTTGTGGTAAACGAGAGCTGCGGCGGAACTTGTGATGGAAGCATAACGCTAACTCCTTCCGGCGGAACAGGGACATATTCCTTTGTGTGGTCGGGCGGATTGCCTCCAACATCGAGCCAGAGCGGATTGTGTGCGGGACCTTATACCGTGACTGTAACAGATATCAACGGTTGTGATTCTACACTCACCATCACTATCACGTCTCCTCCATTGCTGACAGTTACGCTCTCCTCTACAAATGTATTGTGTAACAGTGCCTGCAACGGAACAGCCACTGCTGTTGCAGCTGGTGGAACCGGGGCAGGAACCTATACTTATTCATGGCTGCCGAATCCTCCTTTAGGCCCGCTATTCCCACTGCCGAATGTGATTGGATTGTGCCCGGGTACTTATGATGTTACCGTTACTGATGGCAACGGATGTACAGCTGCAGATACAGTTACCATAACGGAACCTACTCCTTTAGTTACAGTTACTTCTCAAACCAATGCTTCCTGCTTTAACGTCTGCGACGGCCAGGCTGTTGTGACACCAAGCGGAGGAACATCTCCTTATAGTGTTGTATGGAACCCTGGAGCAATTGGAAACGATACAGCAAGCGGATTGTGCGCCGGAAATTATACTGCAACAGTTACTGATGCGAATGGCTGCGTTTCATCACCGTCGGTTACAATTACCGAACCAGCCCCGATAGTGCCGAATGCAGTTGGTACAAACCCAACTTGTGCCGGTATTTGCAACGGATCAGCAACGGCAAACCCAACAGGAGGTTCAGGCATCTATTCTTATTCATGGGATGACCCTCTGGGACAAACCACTCAAACTGCGACTGGATTGTGTGCGGGTATTTACATCGTTACAGTTGACGACGGAAGTTGTATAAATACTCAAAGTGTTACTCTGACCGATCCTCCTGCGTTGATCGCAAACGGATCTTCTGCTTCCCCGACTTGTGTGGGTGATTGTGATGGAAGTGTGACTGCAAATCCTACTGGTGGAACCGGAACTTATACTTATAACTGGACACCGGGACCTTTTGCCACTCAGACTGTGACCCTTTTATGTCCGAATGTTTACACGCTCATTGTAAATGATGGGAATGGTTGTGCAGATACTCAGGTTGTAACTTTATCAAATCCTCCAGGCATTGATGTCGCGATAGGCATCACCCCTGCAAATTGCGGTGTTTGTGATGGATCCATCTCTTTGTTGCCGCTTACAGGAATAGGCCCTTATACTTATGTTTGGACTAACAGTATTACGGGATTGCCTCCGGGAGGAACTTTCACCGGCGGTGGAACTCCTAACGTGACGAACGTTTGTGCTGGATTGTACGATGTGCTGGTCACCGATGGAAACGGTTGTGATTCTACATTCACTATTCCGATGAATAACTCCAGCGGACCTACAAGTGCCATCACCACTTCCAATCCTGCGACTTGTTTCGGAGTTTGTAACGGTTCCGGTTCTGTCGATACGGTAATTGGCGGTACTCCTGCTTATACATTCTTGTGGAGCGATATTCCCGGAACTGCAAACGACAGCGCATTCAATCTTTGTGACAGTACTTATTTTGTCATCATCACCGATGCGGCAGGATGTATTTTCAATCAGCCGATCGTGATCACCGAACCAACACAGATCGTTCCAAATGAAGTGATCACCATGGCTCAATGTTCTAACATTTGCACCGGTGCGATTTTGGTAACTCCATCAGGCGGAACGCCCGGTTATACTTTTTTCTGGACACCGGCGGGGTCTATTCCTGCGGGACAAGGCACCAACAACGTTTCGGGATTGTGTGCTGGAACTTATACTTTATCCATTACCGATCTGAATGGTTGTGTGCAGGTGGATTCATTTGTGGTAGGACAATCCACTCCTTTGTTGGCAACTATCACAGCGTCTAACATTTCTTGTTCTTCTGCATGCAACGGAACGGCTTTCATTACTATTACTTCGGGTTCGCCTCCTTACATCATTCAGTGGAATGATGGTCAAACCAACGATACGGCTTCCGCTTTGTGTGCCGGAAATTATTCAGTCGACATTACCGATGCGTTCGGATGTACGCTTACTTTGAATACAACAGTGACAGCAACGCCGGCGGTTTCTGCAAATGCTGTGATTACCGGCGCGACTTGTAATTTATGTGACGGAAGTGCGGTCTTGGCTCCGACTGGCGGAACAGCAGGTTATACTTATGTTTGGAGCAACGGAGATAGCGGAGCAACAGCTGATAGTTTATGTGCTGGTTTGTACACGGTGGACATTACCGATGCGAACGGATGCGTTACAAATGTTTCCATTCCTGTAAGTAATACTAGCGGACCAACGAGTTCGACGATCGTTTCAACTAATATAACTTGTAATGGATTGTCTAATGGTTCTGTTAGTTCAGTAACTCCGGTTGGTGGAACAGCACCCTATACTTTCTTGTGGATTGCAAGTGGATTAACAACTCCAACATTGTCGAGTTTAATTGCAGGAACTTATTTTATTCAAATCACCGATGCAAATGGTTGTTCGTTAATGGATTCGGTTATTATTACGGAGCCGCCTCCGATATTAGCGAATCAAGTTATTACTGCTGCAACTTGTGGATTGTGTGACGGAACAATTACTATTGCGCCAAGTGGCGGAACGGGTCCTTATACCATTTTATGGAATACAGGTTCAACAGCTTCATCATTAATTAATTTGTGTGCAGGTGTTTATTCAGTTGACATTACAGATGCCGCGGGTTGCATTCAAAATGTCACCATTCCTTTGAATAGTCAGGGTGGACCAACACTTTCAACATTTGCTACGAATGTTACTTGTAACGGATCTTGTAATGGAATGGATAGTGTTTATGCAGTAGGTGGAACACCTACATATTCATATTTGTGGAATGACATAGCACTTCAAACAACACCAGTTACAACCGCAACACTTTGCCCAGGAACTTATTTTGTGCAAGTAACAGACAATGCAGGGTGTGTTACAATTGCATCTTCCACAATTACAGAACCTGATTCAATTGGATTTAGTGTACCCAATGCACAAGATCCATTGTGTAATGGAAATGCGAACGGTCAAATAACTACCATTCCTTCGGGTGGAACATTGTCATACACGTATGCGTGGACGCCTGCTCCAGCATTTCCGCAAATAACTGCAAACGTAACTGGATTGGATGCAAATACATATATCGTTACAGTTACCGATGCGAATGGTTGCATTGCAACACAAACAGTAACATTGGTAAATCCTGTTTCTTTAACTATTAGTAATGTTGCAACACTTTCAAGTTGTAACACTATTCCGGATGGAGCGATTGATGTGACAGTTGGAGGTGGAACTCTTCCATACACCTATTTATGGAGTGGTGGTTCTACAGCAATTACAGAAGACTTGACTGGAATATTAAGTGGAACATATACCATTACCGTTACTGATTCTAATTCTTGTATAATAGCTGATACCATTATTCTATTACCTGCTCAAACCGTTATTGCGGTTGCCGGAAACGATACTTCTTTCTGTCTGTCGGGTTCTTTGACATTGGATGCTTCAGCAAGTCTGAACGGAACAACTTTCCAATGGTTCGACATGAGTGGAACATTATTGGGTTCTGCTGCAACATTGACTTTCAATCCTCCAGCTGGAACCAACAGTTTCTACGTGGTGGTGGATAATGGAACAGGCTGTTCCGACAGTGATACGGTGGACGTCACGGCAAATCCTTTACCGAATGCGAATGCAGGAGCTGATGTAACGATCGTGATCGGAGCAAATACTCCGCTGGGCGGAAGTCCGACAAGTACAACGGTTGGTGCGACCTTTCAATGGATGCCAATGCCGGGTGCTTTGGATAATCCCAATGCTGCAAATCCGGTTGCCAATCCAACAACGACCACTACTTATACTGTAACTGTAACTTCTGCTCAAGGATGTACTGCTGTCGATTCAGTTGTTGTGACTGTAATACCAAGCATTATTTTCCCTGATGGTATTTCGCCGAATGCGGATGGTGCCAACGACGAATGGATCATTGACGGAATTGAGTTGTTCCCGGATTGTGTGGTTGAGGTGTACAACCGCTGGGGTGAATTGTTGTTCCAGTCGATCGGATACAAGGAACATTGGAACGGAACATACAAAGGAGAACCATTGCCGGTGGGAACGTATTATTATGTGATTGACTTGAAAGATCCTTTGTTCCCGGATGCTTATACAGGACCAATAACTATTTTACGCTAACCTCATCCCTTAATACCTTCTCCAAATGGAGAAGGAGGTGATAGATTTATAAAAAGAAAAATAATAAATGAAAAAAAGTCTTTACATATTTATTTTCATGTTTAGTGCAGTTTTTCTGAATGCCCAGCAGCTGCCGCATTACAGCAATTACATGATCAACGATTATGCAATGAATCCTGCGATTGGTGGAAGTGATAACTATTTTGAAGGGGTTTCCAATAACCGTTACCAGTGGATAGGAATTACCGATGCCCCCCGCACATACATTTTAAGCGTGAACGGTCCCACCAAGAATTTGAAAATGGGATTGGGTGGTTTATTGTTTACCGACATCGTAGGGCCAACCCGCAGAACCGGATTGTACGCTTCGTATGCTTATCATTTGAAAGTTGGAGAAAAGATTAAAGTATCTTTGGGGATCTCGGCCGGATTACTGCAATTCATGGTGGATGGTTCGAAGATCACTTTGCGTGACCCCTCTGATATGGTAATCAGCAATGGTGTTCAATCTGTGCTGATGCCCGATTTCGGCGCCGGCATTTATGCTTATTCCACGGATAAAAAATGGTATGTAGGTGCTAGCGTTCCTCAAATCCTTCAGCAGAAAATTAATTTCTTCGATAACTCAACTACTTCTTTGAGTAAACTGGCAACACATTATTATGTGACGGCAGGTTACAAATTCACAGTGACGGAGGATATCAAAATTGAACCGTCTACTTGTCTGAAATATGTAAAACCGGCTCCTTTTCAATTCGACATCGGATTGAGAGCCATCTATCAAGATAAAGTATGGATAGGCGGGGCTTTCCGTTATTTAGATGCCGTTTCAGCGATGATCGGTTATACGATGCAGGAAAATATCACCTTCGCTTATTCCTATGATTTCACGATGACCAACATCAAAAAATACAGCACGGGAACCCACGAGCTGATGATTGGCATCAAGTTCCACAAAGTGAAATCCACTCCGGATAAGGCTGTGAAGATGCAGTAGGCACAGTTTTTAATTAATCCATCAATTTCTTTCTTGTCGTTGCTCTGAACATTTCAACTACTCTCGATATAACGGTCCCGAGTGTAAATCGAAATTATTGTTAGGCATTCCATATAATTTGGCCGTTTCGAATTCTTTTGTATTTTTATAATGTCATACTGGAAATGTGTCCAGAAAATGAGGATTTTAAAATTGGTAAAATGCTGACCAAAATTCCGAAATACTTCCTGGGCACCTCATTGTGGTTGACATTGTTGGTTCTCTTGCAGGTGCTTTCCTCATGTAATGAAGAAAAAACAGCCGTAGTCTGGCAGGCATCACCTGATATTGTGTTCCCACCGCAACTTAGTGTTGAACTGGCCGATGCTGCAGCGGAATTTGAAAAGCTCTCCGTAGATACGTCAAGAATCAATTTCCTTTTCCGCCTAAGTAATCATCAACCAATCTTTCAGAACATCATATTCAAGCATATCATTAGCCAGACGAAGGATCGTTCACTTATAAAGTTACATATTCTTGCCTATAGATCGTTGAGCAGATCCTTCAGCGAGTTGAATGAACTGGACTCAGTAACATGGTATTGCAATGAAGGGCTGCGACTTTGCGGAAGCGACAGCACCTGCAACGACCTGAGATCCGAGTTCTACAGAGACCTCGGGAATGTCAATGCAAACTTTTCCAATAATGCAGAGGCCATCACCAACTTCGAAAAAGCGATAGAGATTGCCAGTGAATCGGGTAATGTTAATAACATTGCTCAATATATTGCAGAGACTGGTAGAGTGTATCTTGAAATGAATGAAACGGAAAAGGCGAGAGACTGTTATGAGAAAGGGCGGCGATGCGCAGAAAAATATAATAATACTTCTCTCCTGATATACTCGCTAAATTCGCTTGGCGATCTGTGCAGAAGAGAGCAAAAAGTCGAGGAATCGATAAGGTACTTTCAGCAATCGAATAGAGCTCATTTTGTAAAAACAGGCATTCCATATGAGAAGTGGGCCTGCACATCGATGGGGAAAAGCTACACGATGATGCAACAGTATGACAGCGCTCGCAAATATTTCAATCGTAGTATCGATCTGGCTACTGACCAAGGGGCAGCAAATATTAAAGCACAAGCCTACATGAATATTTCCGTTTGCGATTATAATCAGAACCTTCCGCTGGATGCAATTCGGAACGGCCTGAAAGCGGAAGAAGTTTCGGAAGACATTCCTCAGCTAGACATAAAATCGGCCGTGGCAGAGAATCTTTATTTCCTATACAAGAAAACCGGGCAATTTGAAAAAGCAATTGTTTACCTTGAAAATTTGAAGGCACTTGAGGATTCTATGCAAACTTCCACTGACGTCAAAAAATTTGCTGAAGCGGAGTTTAAAACCAAAGAAATAAAGCTTCTTCGCAGGATTGAGCAGGAGCAGACCGTTCGGGAATTGGAAACTAGGCGGCAAAGAATTATCATCTTTTCAATCACTTTGATTCTCCTCATATCGGTCGTATTTGTTGCATTTGTTTTTCGAAGTCTTCGCCAGATTCGTGCAAAGAACAAGATCATTGAGGAGAAACAAAAAGAAATTGTTGAAAGCATTACCTATGCCAGAAGAATACAGAATTCACTTCTTCCATCCGAGAAATACATTGAACGGATTTTAAACAAACTCAAAAATGGTAAATGAGAAAGCGCAGCCATTCAATATTGTTTAAGCTTCGGCAGGGATTTTAAATTTCCATTTTCCGTATTTAAAGAAAGTTTATATTTGTTAAATGAAAATAAAATTCCTGATTGCTTTCATTCTCATTACAGCCAAGGGCTTTTCGCAGCCTTTTGCCGACATACTGTACTTTAACTATCAAACCTTTTCGGCCAATTATCAGGATAGTACTCAATGGAAGAACAAGACCGATGATTATTTTCTCAACTTTTTTCTGCCAAAAAATTTTAAGAACGGAAACACCTTTTTGCTGCGGATCAATTCCGAAATGCTGAATTCTACCATCACTCCCGATTCCTCTTATTCCAACCGGCTTTCCAGTGTTTCCATGCCCATAGGGATGAAGCTGGTATCGAAAAATAAAAAATGGGAAACCATTGTGATAGGAATTCCGAAGATCGCTTCTGATTTTAAAGACGTGGTGGATGAATACGATTTTCAATATGGAGGAATTTTCCTTGAACATTTTATTCCGAATGAAAAGCTGAAAATTAAAGCCGGATTGTATTACAACCGTGAAGCTTTTGGGAATCTCTTTGTTCCGCTGGTGGGAGTCGACTGGAAAGTGAACGACCGCATAAATTTGTATGGAATCATTCCGACGAGTTACAAGGTGGAGTTCAACCTGATGAAGAACCGTTTGTATACCGGAGTAAGTTTCAAATCCTTCACCCGTTCCTTCCGCTTGTCGGAAAAGAACAATTACGATTACGTACGCTATGACGAGATGCAGGTGAAAGTATTTGTGGATTGTTTTGTCGCTCCAAAAGTACTTGTGTTTGCCGAAGTAGGCTATTCTCTCAGTAGAAGCCCTTGGTTGCACAAGTACGGAACCAATGACAAAAAGGAACCTTCTTATGAGAATCCTCTTTACTCTCCGATTAAGAATTATCCTATCATTAGTGTGGGTTTGGCTTACCGGGTGAGGTTTGATTTGATTAAGAAAGAAGAGACTACTGGGTTGCAGTAAGCTGCGTAGGATGGGACGCGGATTAGACGGTTGAAGCGAATTTGCGCTGATTTTTTTGTTGGGTTGGTTACGGATTTGTTGCCTTTGGCAACGGATCTTTTGGTAGACGAAAGCGAAAAAGGAAACGTACTATCACTACTAGAGGACTTTATAATTCGAATGAAATGTCAAAAAAGAAGAAAGTTGCTTACGCCCTCCTTGCAGTATTTGTAGTCATCCAGTTTATCCGCCCGGAAAGGAATCTGGGAAAGCGGGAGACCGAGAACACCATCTTTGTTAACAGTGCCATTGCGAATATTCTCGAAAAGTCCTGTTACGATTGCCATTCCAACGGCACTGACTATCCTTGGTATACCAACATACAGCCTTTGGGATTCTGGATGAACCACCATGTGAATGAGGGAAAGGAAGAATTGAATTTTTCGGAGTTCGAAGCTTATTCCTTAAAACGGAAACTGCACAAGCTGAAAGAAATAAAAGAACAAGTAGAAAACGGGGAGATGCCGATCAGCTCATATATCTGGATGCATGGAAGTGCTGAACTCAATAATGACCAAAAACAAATGCTTTACGAATGGGTGGAAGAAACGAGAAAGTATTTAGTTGATACTATTCCACATACAAATCTTTAACTGCGAGGGATGGAGCGCACCTGCCTGCCACGAGGTAGGGATTTTTAAATAGAGTTTGCTACTGGGTATAGATCCTCTTCGGGGAGAAGGATAAAAAGGGGAGTTCAGATCACCTCATTACTCCATCACCTCATCACTACATCACCATCCAACTTCAATCCCTTTTCAGAAACCGACTCAGGTCTTCTTTTATGGGCATTTTTTTGATCGCTAGACTCACCTTCCCTTCCAGCACGTAAATAAGATTCTGAACTTTCTTTTTGCTGGGAAGGTTATGATGTAAGCGGATCATACCGTGTTCTTTTGTAGGAATATAGATCGTTGTTTTCTTCATGAAATAGGGCACGGCGCAAATGATTGCCAGAAGTCCAAAGATGCTCGGGATAGTCCAATCGCCGTGACCTGCCAAAAACAAGTGTTCTGCCATTGTTCCGAATATAGCGGCAAAAACAAAAATCAGACCTTTTAAGAGTGTCTTTTTGTGATCGTCGATCTCATAAATGTCTTTGATGAAAATATCTTTGAACGGAATCTCGTGCACCTTCTTCCCCAATAGCTTTTGCGCATTGATCTTTAATGTGAAGTCAGTGATCTCAAAAGTGACAGGAGTGAAATTATGAATTTGGCTGAGTTTCAAGGCTAGGAGCTTTCCTCAAAGATAAACATAAAAAGCCC
>JBKJQG010000189.1:0-2599 GCA_046594925.1 Bacteroidia bacterium | reverse complement strand
ACTCTTTTAATTGCCTACTTTCCTAATTGCCCACTCTTTTAATTGCCTACTTTCCCAATTGCCTACTCTTTTCTATTTGCCTACTTTCCCAATTGCCCACTCTTTTAATTGCCTACTTTCCCAATTGCCTACTCTTTTCTATTTGCCTACTTTCCCAATTGCCTACTTTTTCTAATTGCCTACTTTTTAAAAATTGCCTATTTAGTTTCATAAGCCCACTTCAGATAAATAGCCCCCCAAGTGAACCCTGCTCCAAATGTAGAGATCACGATGTTGTCACCTTTCTTCAATTGTTTCTCATAATCCCACAAACACAAAGGAATAGTTCCACCCGTAGTGTTTCCGTATTTTTGAATGTTCAGCATCACTTTTTCTGAAGTCAATCCCATACGCTCAGCGGTTGCATCAATGATGCGTTTGTTTGCTTGATGCGGAACCAGCCAGGCAACATCATCAGACTTTAGGTTGTTGCGCTGCATGATCTCGGCACTCACGTCCGCCATTCCCACAACGGCACGTTTAAATACCGGCTGACCGTCCTGGAAAACAAAATGTTCTTTAGCATCCACTGTTTCGTGGCTCGGTGGTTTCACCGAACCACCTGCTTTCTGATGTAAGTATTTTCTTCCGGATCCATCAGACTTCAGGATGGAATCCAGGATCCCAAATCCATCTGTATTCGGCTCCAGCAATACGCAACCTGCTCCATCACCAAAGATGATGCAAGTAGAACGATCGGTATAATCAAGGATGGCCGACATTTTATCTCCGCCCACCACGACTACTTTTTTATATTTTCCGGTCTCGATGAATTGAGCTCCCGTCGACAAAGCATATACAAATCCTGAACAAGCTGCGGAAAGGTCAAACCCCCAAGCATTGGTTGCACCGATCTTATCGCAAACCACGTTGGCGGTAGAAGGGAAAACATAATCAGGGGTAACGGTTCCAATGATGATTAGGTCGATGTCCAAAGCAGTGATGCCGCGTTTCTGCAATAATTCCTCAATGGCTTTTACGCACATGTCGGATGTTCCCAAGCCTTCTCCTTTTAGGATTCTTCTTTCCTGAATGCCTGTCCTGGTTTCGATCCACTCGGAAGTGGTAGGAACTAACTTTTCCAATTCCGAATTGGAAAGGATATAGTCAGGCACGTATCCGGCAACAGCAGTTATTGCAGCAGTAACTTTCATTATTGAAAAGCAGTTTTTATTTTGGCCGCCAGATTTGCTTCAATGATGTTCTTAGTATGAAGAAGCATATTCTTAACAGCTGTCTTATTTGATATTCCGTGTCCGATCATTACCGTAGAGTTGATTCCCAGTACCGGAGTCCCTCCATAAATTTCATAATTGAAACGATCGAAAAATTCATCCTTGATCTTGCGCTTGCGCATCATCGTATACATTGCTTCTGCTTGCTTTAACACAACGTTTCCTGTAAAGCCGTCGCAGACAATCACGTCAGCGGGACCATTGAAAATATCGCGCCCTTCTACGTTACCTATGAAATTAAAATCTTTCGAGTCTTTCATCAGAGCATGCGCAGCCTGGGCTACTAAATTCCCTTTCTCCGGCTCTTCACCGATATTCAACAAAGCGACTTTGGGATCTTTTACTCCGTAAACGTGTTCGCTAAAAAGCGCACCCAGCACAGCAAACTGATAAAGCACATCGGGCTTGCAATCCGCATTGGAACCCACATCCAGAACAAGTCCAATGCCGCCATTTTCTTTTGGCATCACCGATGTAATGCAAGGACGGATGACTCCGGGAACAGCTTTTACACTGAACATAGAACCAACAAGCATGGCGCCAGTGTTTCCGTTGCTGGCAAAACCATCGATCTTGCCCTCCTTTAAAAGATGAAACCCAACACTAATGCTAGAATTGGGTTTCTGACTGAATGCTTTGGTTGGGTGTTCGCCCATCCCGATAACTTCTGTAGTGTGAACAATGTCAAAGTTCTTCTCCTCTTCTCCTTCTTTTTTAAGACAAGCAATGATCTGTTCTTTATCGCCAATTAGAACAAGGCGGACATCTTTTGGTAATTCATTATAAGCTAATACTGCTCCAGACACGGTTGCATCCGGTGCAAAATCACCGCCCATAATATCTATACCTATGTTCATAAACTTTTACGAATTACGAATGATTATACTAATTTACAAATTACAGATCGTGAGGCTATTGAACCCAAACACAGATTAGTAAATTCGTAAAAATTCGTTATCTGTACTACTATGCAGAAACTTTTTTCTCTACTGCTAGTTTTCCTTTGTAGTACCCACACTCTCCGCAAACGCGGTGATACAATGTTGGTGCTCCACAGTTTGAACATGTTGATAGTGTAGACGCAACTGCTTTGTCGTGACCTCTTCTGCTATCTCTTCTACTTCTCGATAATTTTCGCTTTGGATGTGGCATTGTTTATTAATTTTAGAATTGTTGATTTGTTGATTAAAATTTTCCTTTGTCTGCGCTCTGCCTCTTATTTTTTTAACTGCCAGTTGCCTACTTCTTTTATTTGCCTACTTTTTTAATTGCCAACTTGCCTATTATTTTATTTGCCTACTTCTTTTATTTGCCTACTTCTTTTA
>JBKJQG010000159.1:0-18815 GCA_046594925.1 Bacteroidia bacterium | reverse complement strand
GAAAGCTGGCTTTCTAAAGCTTCCACGAATAAAAAAAGCCATGCCTGCGAAGCAGGAAGGCTTGTGATATTGGACCATTGAGTTTATTGGGAAAAGCGAAGCTAATCCCAGCGGGATTGACTATCTTCGCATAAAATACAGAAAACGTGAGCTTCGACCAACTAAACCTCGACAAACCCCTGCAGAATGCCTTGAATGACCTCGGCTACGTTCAGCCTACACCCATTCAAGAAAAGGCATTCTCCCTGATCATGTCAGGCAAAGACATAGTCGGAATAGCTCAGACGGGAACCGGGAAAACCTTCGCTTACCTCCTGCCCATCCTGCGCCAGTTGAAGTATTCAGACCAAAAGCACCCCCGCGTCCTCATCATTGTTCCTACCCGGGAATTGGTGCTGCAGATCGTTAAAGAGATCGAGAAACTCTGTACCTACAAGGCCATCCGATTCCTTGCCGTTTATGGCGGGACCAACATAACTACCCAGAAACAGTTGGTTTACAACGGATCCGACATCATTGTCGCTACCCCCGGCCGCCTCGTTGATCTGGCTTTGACCGGCATTCTGAGGCTGAAGGACATCAAACAGCTGGTGATCGATGAGGTCGACCAAATGCTTAGCCTTGGCTTCCGTCAGCCACTCCTGAGTTTCCTGGAAACACTACCATCCAAACGTCAGAACCTTATGTTTTCGGCGACGATGAATGAGGAAATTGAAGCGGTGATTGCTAAATACTTTGAGGACCCTCAGAAGATTGAGATCGCTCCACACGGCACTCCTCTAGAACAGATCATTCAGGTTTGTTACCATGTACCGAATTTCAATACCAAAGTGAATTTATTGGATCATTTGCTGAGAACAGACGGCGAACTAAACAAAGTATTGGTGTTTGTCTCCACAAAAAAATTGGCTGACAATCTTTTCGAACAGCTTAAGAATAAATTCACCGACGATGTCGCGGTCATCCATTCCAATCTAGCACAAACAGCGAGGATCAATTCCTTGCGTCAGTTCCACGAAGGCACCAAACGCGTTTTGATCGCAACGGACATCCTTGCCCGCGGACTCGACATTTCGGATGTCACACACGTCATCAATTTTGATACTCCCGAAACACCGGAAGATTATATCCACCGTATCGGAAGAACAGGCCGTGCCAACAAAGCAGGAACCGCCATCACTTTTATCAACGAAGCAGAACAGGAATACCAAGTAGAGATCGAACGGGTGATGAACAAAGCCATTCCTTATGAATCCATTCCGGGAGATGTTGTGATCTCCAAAGTATTGACGGATGATGAACAGCCTAAGATGGTGGACAGGATCAAGCAGAAAAAAGGCAAGGACAAACATGTTCCCGGACCTGCTTTCCACGAAAAGAAAGAGAAGAACAAAAAAGTGAACCTCGGGGGACCTGCTCAGAAAGAAAAATTGAAAGGGAAAGACGCTAAGATCAGAACCTACAGAAGAAACTAGAATTTTTCATGGAACCAAAACAGCAAAACGATCCGCTGCACGGCAAAACGCTGGAAATGATCCTCACCCACCTGCTGAATTACTATGGCTGGGAAAACCTGGCTTACCATGTCGACATCAACTGCTTCAAAAAAGACCCCAGCATCAAATCCAGCCTGAAATTCCTCCGCGCCACTCCTTGGGCACGCAAAAAGGTGGAGGAACTGTATATCTCCATCATAGAGGAATGATCCTCCGATCGCCTACCCTATTTTTAACACATAGACACATAGTTTTTTACGACTTCTCTCAACTTGAAAAACATTCTGTAAATACTATAGAACCTGGTTTTAGGACAGTATCAAGCATCCCCGAAAATCCAATAGGTGAGGCAAGCTTCATACACAGAAGTGCCCTATGTAAAAAATCTATTTTTCTATGAAAACGCCCAGGTCTTCACCCCATAACCCTATGTGTCTATGGGTTAAATTTTTTTAAAAGCATGAAAAAAGTTTTAATCAGGCTTTTTCAGTTAAATCCTCATGATTCCGGAAAGAAAATCCTAACCCCTTATGGAAATTTAAAAACGAATGCATCTCCATGGCAAAGAAATCAAAATCTATAGCCATGAGAAGTAAAAAAGTAAACAGAATTGTGCCGATCGCAGGAATAAGTCTTGCTATGCTGGCAATGGTAGCCTGGATAACTCCTAGCAATTACTACCAATTAGCAATGGATAATGAATTTATCCGCTCCCTGAAAACAAAATTAAGCGCTTATCAGCAGAAACTCCCGGAAGACCGGCTATATGTTCAGTTCGATAAGCCTTTTTATGAACCAGGAGACGACATCTGGTTCAGCACTTATGTCCGCGACGGACAATCCTTAAAAGCATCAAATAAAAGTGACATCGTTCACATAGAATTGATCAATCCAAAAGGAACCATTGAAAAAACATTGAACATCATTGCTAAGAATGGCGTTGCCGCAGGAGATTTTATTTTGGATGCAGAAGCACTCGGCGGAATGTATAAAGTAAGAGCTTATACCAACTGGATGAAGAACCAAGGCGTTGAAAATGTTTTCGAAAAAGAACTTCAAGTTCAAGAAGTGGTCCTTCCCAATTTAAAAATGAAACTCGACTTTGAGAAAAAAGCTTTTGGCGCAGGAGATGAAGTTGTAGCCAAATTAGAATTGAACACCAACGAAAACAAACCACTCAGCAATTACAAAATAAAATATGTGGCCAACCTCAACGGACAACAACTCATAGCAAAGGCAGAAGAAACAGACGAGAACGGAATGAAATACGTGAAGTTCAACCTGCCAAAAGATTTAACTACAAATGATGGACTGTTAAACATCATGATCGAATACAACGGTTTAACAGAAAGTATCTCCCGCTCCATCCCCATCTTACTAAATAAAATTCAATTCACAGCATTCCCGGAAGGTGGCGACTTGGTAACAAGTTTAGAAAGCACCGTTGCTTTCAAGGCGTTGAATGAATTCGACAAACCGGCAGACATCGAAGGAACCGTCGTTAATGAAAAAGGATCTTATGTCGCATCCTTCAGCAGCTTTCACATGGGCATGGGTTCTTTCAAATTTACACCCAAGGCAGATGAAAAATACACGGTGAAGATCACCAAACCGGAAGGTATTTCAGAAACATTCGACTTACCACAAGCGATGCCCCGAGGATACGTGATGAATGTTGACAATTCCAAAAAAGGTGAACTAACCGTCAACATCAACACCACTGAAACGGAGACTATGTCATTGGTTGCCCAAGTGAGAGGCAAAATCTATTATTCAACTGAAGTAGCAACTAAAAAAGGAAGCAACCAGGTTATTTTCCCAACCAGCAATTTCCCGATCGGAGTTACACAAATTACCTTGTTCGATTCTAAGGACATCCCACGCTCTGAGAGATTGGCTTTTGTAAACAAAGACAAGCACTTGAGCATCTCTGTTGAAACCGACAAAGACAAATACCTTCCCAGAGAAAAAGTTAAAATGACTGTAACAGTAAAAGATGAACGCGGAATCCCAATGCCGGCAACTCTTTCACTGTCTGTTGTGAACGACCAACTGATCTCATTTGCTGACGATAAATCAGGAAACATCCTTTCTCAATTATTATTGCAAGAGGACATCAAAGGTAAAATAGAAGAGCCGGCATTCTATTTTTCTGAAAAAGAACCCAAAGCCGACAAAGCATTGGATTACCTTTTATTGACCGCAGGATGGAGAAGATTCACCTGGGAGAAACTCATCTCCGACAACCTACCTGCCTTGGCCTACTTAGGAGAAAGAGCAATCGTTGCCGGAACAGTTTTGGATGCATCCACCGGAAAAGTATTGAGCAACGCGAAGATCAAGATCAACAACGGAGGAGAATATGAAACTGACGAAAATGGAAAATTCATATTCAACAAATTGGATCTCAGCAACCCCGTGACTTTGTCATACTCGGCATCCGGATACGCACCACAATCACAGTACATCCAAAGTTACGATCAGAATCTGACCATGTACATGTACGACAACAATTACTACAGTCGCTATTACAACACTGTGCCAAGTTCATCAGGCGTTGGACGCGCAGTCGACATGGACGCAATGGAAATGGCGCCTGAAGAAATGTCCATGGGTGGCGGCGGCGACATGAAAGTTGCAGCTGTCAGAAAAGAACGTCCGATGAAAATGGCCGACGTAAAAGATAAAAGTGCAAAGAAAGGAATACCGGCAATGCCATTCAACGAAAACCTTGCCGTTCCAAATGACGACCGCAACCAACCGGTTCTCGCAGAAAAGAGGAGAGATAATAAAGAAGACGAATCCAACAATAGCAAAAATATAGTGGGACCGAGGTCGGAAGACGCACGTGCTTCTAGATTCAGAATGGCAGAAGCTCAAAAAGTTGTTCAGCAACAGAACATCATGACCTACTACAGAGCACGCCAATTTGCTGCACCGGCGTACGACAAACAAGAAACCGTTGAAACAAGAACCGACTTCAGAAATACCATATACTGGAATGCAAACGTGGAAGTCGACAGATCCGGATCAAAAACATTGGAATTCTACGCATCCGACGACATCACTTCATTCCGTACAACCGTTGAAGGAGTTGCGACAGACGGAACAGTCGGGAGAACAGAGAAAAATTTCTTCACACAGTTGCCTTTTGCAATGACAACCAAAATACCAGTTGAAGTAGCAACAGAAGATATTGTCTCCATTCCCCTCACTTTAAAAAACAACACCGACAAACCCTTGGGCGGAGCATTGACGATCACATCCCCCGACGGATTGAAATCAATCACTGATATCCCGACTGCACAGATCATCATGCCTGGAAAAGCAAGAACCATCTATTTAGATTACAAAGTCCTCGACAAGATCGGTTACGGAGAATTCACCATCGCATTCCGTGCCTGCGGTTTGGGAGATGCCTTCACACAAAAGATCAGAATCGCACCGAAAGGATTTCCGGTCTCGGCATCCTTCTCAGGGCAAGACATGGAAAAAGACTTTTCTTTCGAAATGAACAAAGTCGTGAACGGTTCCATGAAAATGAGTTTCACAGCCTATCCAAATGTGGTGAACGATCTGATGAAAGGTGTAGAAGGAATTTTATCAGAACCCTACGGATGTTTTGAGCAAACATCCTGCACCGCATATCCGAATGCAATGGTGTTGGATTACCTAAAATCAACCGACAGCAAAGATTCAAAAACCATCGCTCGTGCAACGGATTTGTTGGACAGAGGATACAAACGTTTGACCACCTTCGAAGCAAAAGACAAAGGATATGAATGGTTCGGAGCATCCCCTGCACACGAAGGATTGACCGCTTATGGAATTATGGAATTCACAGACATGAAAAATGCCGGTGCAGATGTGGACCAGAAAATGCTGAACCGTACTTCTGAATGGCTAATGAGCCACAAAGACGGAAAAGGTGGATTCCAAAGAGAAGGACATGCCTACCACGATTTCGGAAGAATCAGTGATGACATCCTGAATGCCTATACTGTTTATGCTTTGGCCGAAGCCGGACATACAGATGTTAAAAAAGAGTTTGAAGCCTCTTTCAAAAAAGCAATGGACACAAAAGATCCATACATGCTAGCGATGATGGCAAATGCAGCTTACAAACTGAATGAGACCTCAAAAGCAGAAGAAGCAATGAATGCACTTATCTCCAAACAAGATAAGAACGGAAGCTGGACAGGTTCCACACATTCAATCACTTATTCACAAGGACAATCCTTAACAATAGAAACAACATCCCTCACCATGCTTGCCATCTTGAAAACACCCGGTAAAAATGCCAATGCATTACAAAGCGCAGTTCAATACCTGGTAGGAGCAAGAAGCGGGTCAGGAGTATTCAGCAGCACACAAGGAACCATCCTGGCTTTGAAAGCCTTGACAGAATATGCAAAGTTCAGCAAAAAAACAAACGAAGACGGAACTGTAGCCATTTATGTTGACGGCAAAAAAGTAGCTGAGAAATCCTACAAAGCAGGAGAAAAAGGATCCATCGTGATCGAAGGAATGGAAGAATTCGTGAAAGGTGAAGGAAAACATGATGTGAAAGTGAAATACATCGGAGTAAAAACACCATTGCCTTACTCTGTATCAGCAACCTGGAATACCACACTTCCGCTAAGTGATGCTGTCTGCGCAATCGACCTGAAAACCAAACTTGCCACTAAAACTGCGAACGTAGGCGAAACAGTGAGAATGACAGCAACGATCACCAACAAAAAGAACGAAGAAGTTCCGAGCACCATGGCGATTATTGGTATCCCAGCAGGCTTCACCGTTCAACCTTGGCAGCTGAAAGAATTACAAGAGAAAAAAGTGTTTGACTACTACGAGATCGTTGGAAACAACATTGCCGTTTACTACCGTGGACTTGATGCAAAAGCAGTGAAGACCATCAACCTCGACCTGAAGGCTGAAATGCCGGGTGAATATGATGCACCAGCTTCTTCGGCATATCTATACTACACCAACGAATTCAAAACATGGAGTGGTTTGGAAAAAGTAACGATCAAGAAAGCAGTAATTTAAAAGCAGAATAATAAACTTAAGCATTAACCGTTAAAGCATAACAAATGAATAGTCGCAGAGCGTTTAGAGAGATAGTAAAGGCCAACAGAGAAGGTAGCACTCAAAGGTCATTATTACCGGTATTGCCCGGAACTCTGCGATTATTCATTTTATTTTTATTTTTCAGTTGCCCTGTCTTTTCGCAGAACATTCAGAATCAGCAATACGATCTGAATGATCCACGCAATCCGAATTGCCCTTGCCATAAACTTCAAAAACAGGCAGACGATGCATACCAGCAACTTCTTAACAATGAACAGCAAAACAAGTTTCAAGGAAATTTCAGCAACATTAACCTAGCAGATAATAATCGTTCAAATTTCAGCACCATCGCTTTGAACAACGACGCTAACAGATCGCATTTCAATCCTGCGGAAAACATCGGAAGAGACAACTCCTCTCATCAGCAGAAACGGGAGTTTGATTTCGGACATGCTGAGAAACCTTCATTCGGAGGAAGTTCCGCCTCAAGAATGAAAAATAAAAAACCGGGAACGCTGCTCAGTAAAAAACTTAACAGAACCCGGTTAAAACACTCTAAGATCAAAAAAGTAAGACCAAACTATTCGGTCTGCTATAAATGGTAATTACATCAGGCGAAATTGCCTAGCATGATGTCTCGCATGTTTAGCGAACAGGTGCAACCACTCTTCAAAATTCAAGTCCCCGAAAAACGGATTTGTCAGCACTCCGCCTTTATTTTTTTCAAAATAGTCAACGTAAGCGGCAACCTGAGCTTCGTAGGCGGCCACTGCATCTTTCACATTTCCCTTTGAAGCAGGAGGCGGAACATCCGGAAGCAATGCATTTGGAGTATTCGGCTTGAACTCTTTGTCGCTCATGGCAAATTCCTTGTATCTCGCAACAAGATCAGGAGGTGTGTGCAATTTCTGATTGTTCTTTCCGGTTGCATAGCTGATAGAATCGGCCATGTGTTCCACCATTTGCTGAGCATTCATAACTCCCCACTCGCCTTTTGCAGTAGGATCCAAAGTGCTCATCATCTTTGGAAATTCGGTTTTTAAAAAATTGAGTTTTTCCATTTTTATCTAAAACGAAATTTTAGTGGTAGATTAAATTGAACCCTTACCGGCCGGCCATTCTGTACACCTGGCGACCAACGCGGCATTGATTTGACAACTCTTATTCCTTCCTTATCACATCCTGGCCCTCCTGAAACACCTCTGAGAATTTTTACATCTTCGATCTCTCCCACATTATCGACCACAAAAGTAATGTACACTGTTCCCTGGATACCGCTTTCCATCTCCATCTGCGGATACTTTACGTTTTCCTGAATGAATTCCATCATCATTCTTTCGCCACCCGGGAAAGATGGCATTTTCTCAACAATGCTTAACGGAGCTTCTAAATCTTCTTCTGCAAGAACTGGAGGCTTATCCTTTGGAGCATCCGGTTTTCCTTTTTTTATATCATCCTTCGTGACAAAAGTATAGCCGTAATCCTTAACCGATACTTCCTTTCCTCGTTTATCATAGTCCGTCCAAATATAGATCTTCACTCCCTTGTTGTACTTTCCTGTACGCCACACCTTTCCGTTATCATAATATTTTGCTTCTCCATCCATCAGATCATTCTTGAAATTAAGCTCCGAAGCAACATCTCCTTTTTCGTCATAATTCACCCAAGGTCCTGATTTTTCATCATTGCTGTATTGCCCTTTTTGCGAAAGCCCACCACTCATGAAATAATACAAGGCTTCCCCCTGCGCCTTTCCATCTTTGAAATTTATTTTTGAGTTTAATTCTCCTGTTGGGAAGTTATTGATCCAAACACTGTCGTACTTTCCATTCACATATTTTCCCTCTTTTGTAAGTATGCCTTTCCTCCAATATCTGGCATACCCTTCCTGAACCGAATTCTTATAGGTCTCTTCACTTGTAATATTTCCATTCCGATCGTATAATTTCAGAACACCATTCCCTTCTTTCAGCGTAGTGCCGCTGGTAGGTTTTCCATCCTTATCATTCGATGCTATTGCATTGTAAGGACTCCCTTTTACATAAACAAAATGCTCACGAAGAATTCCGTTATCAAAATAGGAAAAATAATCTCCTTCTTTTCTCCACCCTTTCATGTTCCTTTCCACGTCAAGCGACCCGTTATCATAATAAGACTTCACTAGCCCATCCAGAGTGTCGCCCTGGTAGGTTGCGGTCTCCTTAACTTTCCCATTCTGATAATACTCGGTCGACACACCCACAATGCTATCATTGACATATTTCTTTTCGAAAGCGAGATTTCCACCCAAGAAAAAACCTTTGAATACACCATCCTTTTTACCACGCGTGTAGGGCATTATGCATGACAACTTGCCATCGGAAGAATAGAATTTCCATTCACCATCTCTTTTACCGTCTACGTAGCTTCCTTCTTGCTGCAGCGTATCATTCATCTGGATGAATTGCCAAGCTCCCGTCCGATTACCATTCTTGTAGGATCCTTTTGTAAGTGACTTACCTCGGAAAAGCATCTCATAAGAACCATCCTTTAATTCGGATGAATCGTTTACCTCGTATTTAATATAATATTTTCTTGCCACCGTATCTACGACAAGCTTTTGAGAGACGCAGATTGGGGCTTGGAAAAACACCATTAACATTACAACAACTAGAGATCTGCTATTCATTCTTCGGAGCTTTTTTTAATTCTTTCGGAAATTCAGTTTTTACAATGTAAACACCATCCATTGGATTTTCCATCGGGATGGTGTCACGCAGGTAAAAATACAAATGCGTATCTTTTGTAGTTTCATCCACGATTTTTTCTGTCTTTTTCAATAATTTTTTGGAAACAGCAAACTGCATGGTCTTTCCGCTCTCCGTCTTGCAGTCCACAATGGTCATGTCCCAGATCTCAAAACTGAAGGCTTTATCATCAGGGAAATGCCCTGCAAGTGTATATATTGCATTGTTCAGAATCTTGAACTCTTTAACCGGCTCAGAGACCAGAAGTTCATCTTCCCATAAATGTTTGATGTTGTCTTCCGATTCTTCACCGTTGTAAAGATCGTCGGCCAGACCTTTGTTGAACTCAGAATTAACGAGAATAAAGTGTAGGTATAGATTCATAGTACTGATAACGAATAAAAATGGATATTACAGATCTGTGTTTTCAAATAAATATTTTAAGCTTGCTCCTTTTGCCGAATAAAACAGGTGTACTTCAACTTTTAGTCTTCCGGCTTTCATCATTGGATCTTCGTCTGCTAACCGCCTTCATAAATTATAGTCAGGTGTGCCATGTGTTGCTTCTGCAATGAATTCACCGCTGCAGAACCTTGTGAACGGCTCTCCCCTTTCTTTAGCAAAACGAGGTAGCCGATTTTCATTTCAAGCTTCGCATCGGCATTCTTTTTTTCCTGTGCTCTGACAGAAAAAGAAAACAAAAGAATGATTCCTAAAAAAACAATCTTACTGATTTCTACCATTCACTTTTTTATGCCGTTTATATAAAATAAATAACAAAAAGAAAGCACTAAAGTATACCAACACTACTATTCCGGCTATTAACGGCTGTGGGCCAAACAAACCATCAACAATATGCATGATATTCATCGTGACCAAGACAATATAACAAACACAAATGGCAAGAAGCAAAAATCGCAAACCAGAAAGCACTTTTTTCTTCATCAGAAGTGGATTAATTACCTTTCGTTTCTTTCCATGTCTTATAAATATCCTGCTGCTTAGGCCTGTCCTTTTCTATTTCTCTTAAAGGTTCACATTCTTTCAAAGTAGCACGGCAGTCCGCCGGCAATTGCTGATATAATTTTGTTCCCTGTGTTTTCCATTCGATCATTTCATCACTCACATCCTTCACTATTTTGCCGGGATTCCCCACAACAACTTTCCGCTCCGGAATGATCGTATTAGCAGGCACAAAACACAAAGCTCCAATGATGCAGTTGTCGCCAACTACAACATCGTCCATCACCACTGCATTCATTCCCACAAGAACATTCTTTCCGATCGTTCCTCCATGGATGATTGCACCGTGACCGATGTGCGCTGCTTCTTTTAACAAAACCGTCGTTCCCGGAAACATGTGGATGGTACAATTTTCCTGTACGTTGCAGCCGTCCTCAATGATGATCTGTCCCCAGTCGCCGCGAATGGCCGCACCCGGTCCGACGTAAACATTTTTTCCTATGATGACATTTCCAGTGACCGTTGCATTCGGGTGAATGAAGGCACTTTCATGAATGACAGGCTTGTATCCGTTGAATTCGAAGATCATTTTGCTTTTTTTGTTTCGTATTTCCAGTTTCTTCCTTTTCCTTCTGAGATCCATTCAACGGCCGTTGCCATGCGGCTTGCTTTTGTCTCTTCGGTCTTGGCTTCGGTGATCCATTCCACATAATCCTTCTTTTTGGAAACACTGAATTCAGCAAACACAGCTGCTGCTTTTTTATTTTTCTTGATTTCCTTCAAAAAGTAGGGAGGAACAAGAAGCTCTTTTGTTTCCTTTTTAGACTTAGCAGGCATCTTGATTCCTTCATCGTTCAACTTCTTAGCTTGTTTGACAAAATCAAGAATGGCCTTATCGGGAGGAAGGTCCTTCAGCGAAGTTATTCTTCCTAAATGCCCCATTGCTGTTCCTCCATCAATTGCCCGTTCTTCCAGATAACCCTTCTTATCGTTCAATAATTTTCCCTTCCAGAATCCAAATACGGCATGCTGTTTAAAAGCGGCCATGCTGCAGAAGGGCCCCTTGTAATCGAAAGAAGGCATTCCCCATTTAATAGTTTCTTCCACATCAGGATTCGCTTTGTGGATGAGCTCACGCAAATGTTTCAATATTGGTTTTGCAAAAGGCTGTGCCTTTGCGATGTATGCGTCAATTTTAGGATCTTTCCTTTTCATGAGCAATTCCGGCTAACATTTCTCAATGATCACTGCGTAACCTTGTCCGACGCCAATACACATCGTCACCAAAGCATATTGTTTATTTTGTTCCTGCAATTCTATAGCAGCTGAATTTAAAATTCTTGCGCCGCTCATTCCCAAAGGGTGTCCCAACGCAATCGCTCCGCCATTCGGATTGATCCTAGGGTCATTGTTGGCAAGCCCGAATGCACGAGTGCAAGCCAATGACTGAGCAGCGAACGCCTCATTCAATTCGATCACGCCAATGTCTTTCATGGTCAATCCCGCACGCTTTAATGCCATGTTACTGGCTTCTACCGGGCCGATTCCCATGATCCTAGGCTCAACTCCGGCCACTCCGCTGGAAACAATTCTTGCTTTCGGTTTCAAATTGTATTTTGCTACAGCATCTTCAGAAGCAAATAAAATGGCCGCTGCACCGTCGTTCAACCCGGACGCATTTCCTGCTGTAACGGTGCCGCCTTCTTTTTTAAAAGCTCCTTTTAATTTCGACAAGCCTTCCATACTGGTATCTGCACGCATGAACTCGTCTTTGTCGAAAATTTTCGGATCACCTTTTTTCTGAGGAATCTCTACCGCTACAATCTCTTTTGCAAAACGTCCTCTGGCTTGCGCTGCTGCGGCTTTCTGCTGGCTCCACAAAGCAAATTTGTCCTGGTCTTCTCTGGAAATCTTATCTCTGTCCGCTAAATTCTCTGCCGTCTCCCCCATCGCATCCACTCCGTACAATTCTTTCATCTTGGGATTGATGAACCTCCAGCCAAAAGACGAATCAAACATCTGTTGATCTCTTCCAAAAGGAGAACTTGCTTTCGACATCACCCAAGGTCCGCGCGTCATATTTTCAACGCCACCAGCGATCATTAATTCTCCTTCACCGATCATGATGCTTCTGGCTGCAGCCATGCTGGCCGACAATCCGGAAGCACACAAACGGTTCACCGTTTCTCCGGGAACCTGATAAGGAAGTCCCGCCAACAACAAAGCCATGCGGGCCACGTTTCGGTTATCTTCACCCGATTGATTTGCACAGCCCAATAAAACATCGCCGATCTGTTTATCGTCGATGCTTGGATTGCGTTTAATGAGTTCTCTCAGAACGATCGCTGCCAGATCATCCGTGCGAACGGTTGATAAAGTTCCTCCGAAATTTCCTATGGGAGTTCTCACTCCGTCAATAATAAATGCTTTTTTCATGTGGTGCGAATTGCGAATAAAACGAATTTTACGACTGTCTACATTTTAGATTATACATCCCAATTTTTACTAGTCCGATAAACAGTTCCCTTAAAAAAAGCGACTTTTTCGTTTTTCTGGTTGGAGATCTCCATGTGATAAGTTCCTGTCTTATTGGTCAGACTCAATTCCTTTGCTTCGCAAGTCAATTCATCGTCGACGTTTACTGCAACCGCAAAAGAGATGGAACACTCCAGTGCGACACTCAATCGGCCATAAGCATTTGACGCGAAAGCCAATGCGCTATCCGCAAAAGAAAATGCAATTCCACCGTGGGCGATTCCAAATCCATTCACCATTTCGTTTCGGATCTTCATTTTTAGGATACAATGTCCCTTTTCGATGAGCACTTTCTCGATGCCGAGCCATTGGCTGAATTTATCTTCAGCCAACATCTTGTCAACGATTTTGATCGCCTGATTTTCCATTCAACAAAGTTATCAAAATATTACAGAAAAACAGCCTGTTTTTCAAGCGTATCCTGGAGCAGCCTTTCTATCTCTGGTAGCGATTTATAGAGCTGTTCAAAGGATTCCACCACAAAATATGTTTCCTGGATGATGTCTGTTCTGAAACTGGTTTCAAAAATGGTCCGAACATCGAAATTCCGATGGATGGCCTTCTTGCTCAAACAATGTTTTGTTTCCCCCATGGAAGAAATGATCCCGGCGCCATAAATTTTTAGTTCTCGATCTTCCCGGATCAATCCGAATTCGATCGTGAACCAGTAGATCTTCCCTAAAAGCTCAATTGCCCTTGGATCATCAATATGCTTTAAGGCAATATCGCTGATGCCTTTGAAGAAATCCACATAGCTCCGATTACTCAGCAAAGGAACATGTGCGAAAACATCGTGAAACATATCCGGCTCTTCCAGATAATCCAATTGTTCCATCGTCCTCAGCCAGCAGGTGGATGTGAACTTCTTTTCCGAAAGAAACTTAAAGAACTCTTTCTGCGGACTAATGTTCGGCACTACCTGAATGCTCCAACCTGTCAATGGTTTTAGAGCGATTCCTATTTCTTCAAAATCAGGAATCCGCTCAGCCGAAAATTTTATCATTTTCAAAGCATCGAGATACTCAGACGAAACAATGGGTTTCAAAACATTCATTTGTCTTTCGAACAAAGTCTTCCATACCAGGAAATCCTGCTCGGTGTAATTTTCATAGATCTGTTTTGTTGGTCTCATACTAGTTGATTCGTTCATTAGTTTATTAGCTGATTCATTCATTGGTTTATTAGTTAATTGGTTTAATGGGTGAAGGGTTGATGGCACAAAAAAACCCGCTTCTTTCGAAACGGGCTTATATAGTTGTGTGTAGAGGTCTCTAGACTATGAACAATATATTACCATTCCGGAAATAGCTTTCGGATAATAGTAATAATAGGTGTTGTTCATTTTTTTCATAGAGCAAATGTATCTATTCTTTTCGATAAACCAAAATTATTTTAAACGATGACCTTTTTGCCTTCCGGAAGGTCGGTGCGCGGATAAAAAGTCTTGTTCTCTTTCACCATCTTCTTCAGCAGTATGGACGGGCGGTAGCGTTCTTCGTTGTATTCCGTATGCAAGGCGGTGAGAATGTTGAGAATGTTTGTCAATTCGAGTTCATCCGCCCACTTCAAAAGTCCTTTCGGATAATTCACGCCTTTAGTCATGGCCAGATCGAGGTCTTCTGCCGTTGCTAGTCCTAAGTATAAAGAATCTATGGCTTCGTTGATGAGCATGGAGATCACGCGGTAAAAAATAGCTTTTGCCAATTCATCATTCTGATTGGGCTCCGGCATAACAGCTCCTTCTGCGTAATTGTAATATCCTCTTCCTGTCTTCCGCCCGAATAATTTTGCTTCATACAGGCGCTTTTGTGTCAGAGTGGGCTTGAAACGTGCTTCATAAAAGAATTGCGTCCAGACGCTCTCTGTCACCTTGTAATTAATGTCATTACCAATGAAATCCATCAGTTCGAAAGGTCCCATCTTGAATCCCCCAATACTCTTCAATGCCCAGTCGATGGTTACGAAATCTGCGATTCCTTCTTCGTAGATGCGGATGGATTCGCCGTAAAAAGAACGGGCAACCCGGTTCACGATGAAACCGGGAGTATCTTTGGTCAGAACGGTTACTTTCCCCCAGCTATCGATCATTTTTTTCGATTCATCGATCACGGCTTTGTCTGTCATGATGCCCGGAATAATCTCTACCAAAGGCATGAGAGGCGCAGGATTGAAAAAATGGATCCCGATCACCCGCTCTGCATTTTTGCATACCGATGCTATGGACGCAATGGATAAAGAAGAAGTATTGGATGCCAAAATACAATCTACAGATACAATGGCTTCCAGATCGGAAAATACTTTTTGCTTCACTTCAATGTTCTCTACGATCGCCTCGATGATCATCCCACAATTCTTGAATTGATTGAGGTCGTTTGCGAATTCAGTATTTGCATGAATGGATTTTGCTTGCGCCTCGGTGAGCTTTTGCTTCTCGACTAACTTTTTTAAAGTTGAATCCATCGTGGCCTTTGCCTTTTCCAACGCCGACTGATTGTTATCGTATACTATAACTTTATGTCCTGCCGTTGCAGCAACCTGAGCAATGCCGGCACCCATCGCACCTGAACCAATAATTCCAATCTGTTTCATAATTTATTCTCCTTTGAATACGGGTTTTCTTTTTTCAAGGAAAGCATTTACGCCTTCTGTGTAATCGTATGTCATTGTTGCCTGCACTTGCACATCTGCTTCATATTCCAACTGCATTTCCATGGAGTTGGTAAGGGATTGATTCAATAATCTTTTCGTCAAGCCCATTGCTTTTGTCGGCATTTCACTAAGATTTTTTGCAATTACCATGGCCTCTGTTTGCAGATTAGCATCTTCAGAAACTTTATAGATCATTCCCATTCTTTCTGCATCAGCTGCCGAAACTTTATCGCCCAGCATCATCAGGGCTGAAGCTTTTCCAAAACCGATCAGTCTTGGTAAAAAAAATGTCCCGCCACTGTCGGGGATCAACCCGATCTTGCTGAATGCTTGTATGAAAGAAACGGAAGCGCCGGCAACAACAACGTCACAAGCCAAAGCGATGTTGGCTCCGGCTCCGGCTGCAACGCCGTTCACCGCACAGATGACAGGTTTTTCGAGTTTTCTGATTTTCTCAATGATGGGATTATAGTGTTCGCGGACAATTCTCTCAATGCCGGGACCGTTGATATCCATTGCTTCCGACAAATCCTGTCCTGCACAAAATGCTTTTCCTTCACCGGTAAGTAAGATGGCTCGTATGCCTTTCTCCTGTACGGCTTTGTCCAGCTCTTTCTGAAGATCCAAAGCCATTTCACGGTTGAAACTGTTGAATTTATCGGGCCGGTTGAGCGTTAATTTCAAAACATTACCCAAGAGCTCCGACTTAATGAATGTTGCCATAAATTGTTTTTTTGGTAGACCAAATATAATTAATTCCAGCGTAAAAGAAGGGGGAATTAGCCGACTTTGGTAAAACTGATGTCGTAAGTAGAACCGGAGCGGTTGTCGTAGGTCAGTCCCGCATTGATTTGGTCGATGAGGCCATGGATGATGTCCAGCCCGACAGAGGAAGCGGCGGCGGCGTTCATGTCATAGCCCGGTCCGCTGTCCTTGATCCTGAGGAAAACTTTTTTGTCGGTCTCCAAGAGTGAAACCTCAATTTTTCCTTCCTGAGTCTTTTGGAAAGCGTGTTTGTAGGAATTCGTTACCAGCTCGTTCACAATCAGAGCCAGAGGAATGGCAGTGGAAACATCCAGCTCCACCGGTTTGATGCTCTTTTTGATTGCGATTTTTTTATTATCGGATGCAAATGAAGTGTGAAGATTATTAAGGATCTCTTCGAGGTACTGTCCGAAATTCACGTTTGAATAGGATTTCGATTGGTAGAGCAATTGATGTACAGTAGCAATTGAATCGAGACGGTTGCGCGACTCCTGAAAGAGGCTCTTGTGAAACTCATCCTTAGCCTTATGAGACTGCAGATTTAAAAGACTCGCAACGATGCTCAAATTATTCTTTACACGGTGATGCACTTCTTTCAACAAAACTTTCTGCTCTTCGACTGCACCTCCGAGTCCACTCAAGGCTTTTTGCTTGGCATTTGTTTCAAGAGCAAGCGAAATCATTTGCGCTATCACAAGCGCGAATTTCTGTTCCTGAAGGTTCCACACGCGGGCGGTATCACGGTGCTCAAAACAAAGAACGCCGATAATCTCTCCTTCGATGCGAACAGGAACGTCCATCAGTGAGTGAATGCGGTTGGGCTTCAGGTAGGCTTCGAGTAATTCTTTGGCCACCGGATCATTGAACGCATCACTCGTCGTGATGATCATTTCGGTATGAAAGAGCTCAAAATATTTAGGCATGCTGATGCGAGCGAGATTCTTCTGGTCGACCATCTTATTTTCAGAAGCATCGAAGTTTCCTATGCACTCAATTTCTGAATGTTCTTTGTTGAAGAGCCAAACGTTCACACGCTCTGTATTCATGGAACGTGACGCCATGACAAGAATCTCATGAATGGCTTCGGTCAATTTTCCATCGCGGATCGTTCTGGATTTCGCCAAGCGTTCTACCGCCACGGCCTTCCTCAGGATGTCTTTTCGGATGCGCTGATAGCGTCTTCCGTCTTTTACAAAAACAAAGAATTGATGCTGATCTGCTTTTCCGGGATCTTTTGACAAACTAATTCGAACTGGAATGTGCTTTTTCTCTTTGGAGTGGATGTCGGTATAAAGCCGGTCGCCTATTTTTCTATCCTCAGCCTCAAGTATGAATTTCAAGCCGTCTGCATTTTCCGGAAAGATGACATCAATGGGTTTTAACATCAGATCGTCTAGTCCGAATCCTGTAAGAGAGAGAAAAACATTGCTGACAAAAATGATTCTGTATGAATTATCCAAAACAAGAATACCTTCATCGAAATTATCAATAAGGTGTTGGGAGGAGATAGAAGTTGAGTCCAAAACAGACATTAGTCGAAGTATTTTACTAATCTATAGTAAATATACGTCAATTTATCGAATGAGGCAAATTAGAGACACTTAAAATAATCAAAAGGCTCTTTACAGTCGAGGCAACGGTAGAGCGCCTTACAGGCCGTTGATCCAAATTGGGAGATCATTTCTGTATGAATAGAGCCACAAAGCGGGCATTTGAGGTCACGGGGCTTACCGAGTAGTACTTTTTTATCCACACTGGAATGATCCGGAGGAGCGATTCCGTAGGCTCTTAATTTTTCTTTTGCCTCATCAGAGATCCAGTCGGTGGTCCAGGCAGGAGACAAGACCAATTCCACTTTTACTTTTTCAATTCCGATCTCTTTCAATTTGATGCGGATGTCCTCCTCGATCACTCTCATTGCCGGACAACCTGTATAAGTTGGAGTGATCACCACCACACATTCCTCACCGACAAATTTCACTTCACGCAAAATCCCCAGCTCGATAATGTTGATCACGGGAATTTCAGGATCAGGGATCTCTGAAAGGAGTTTGAAGATTTGTTCGGATGTGTGTGCTACTTGCATTTGGTGTTTAGCTGGTAAATCCCTGCCTACCGGCAGGCAGGCTCGTTAATTTCGTCGTCACCCTGAGCGGAGTCGAAGGGCGTACTACCATTTAGCGCCCGGATAGGCTCTGTGTACGTATTGCATTTCTGCCAAAAGAAAACCTAAGTGTTCGGAATGTTTTCCTTCTTTGCTTCCTTTTTGTTTGAAGGTTGTGCTTGGCAGTAGCAAAGTTGCTTCTGCAATGACTTCCTGAACTTTTTTATCCCAGCTCGCTTTTATCTTGTTCAGATCTGGTACAATTCCTTCTTTGATCAAAATGGCATCCACCTCATCCATTTCAAACAACTCAGACGTAAACATCCAAAGATCATTCAATCCGTTTTGCAAGCGTTCGTGGCTTTCTGAAGTTCCGTCTCCCAAGCGCAGCATCCATTCGGCTGTGTGACGAAGGTGATAGGTGATTTCTTTATGTGTCTTTACGGCAATGGCAGCAATGGTTTCATCCTTACTGTTCTTCAACTCTTCGTATAAGAAATACATGTA
>JBKJQG010000103.1:0-5810 GCA_046594925.1 Bacteroidia bacterium | reverse complement strand
CATTCCTGAGAATTTTATTCTTTATAAACCCAAAGACATTGTTGCAGGCGATTTTTACTGGATGGAAGCAAAAGACCATTCCGTTCTCATTGCCGCCGCAGATTGCACCGGACATGGAGTTCCTGGAGCAATGGTGAGTGTGGTTTGTTCCAATGCTTTGAACAGAACGGTAAAAGAATTTGGGATCATCGAACCGGGAAAGATCCTGGATAAAGTGAGGGAGCTGGTGATAGAAACGTTTGAAAAAAGTGAAAGTGAAGTAATGGACGGCATGGACATTTCTTTGTGTTCACTTAACAAAAAAACATTGGAGATCGAATGGGCCGGAGCCAATTCGCCTTTTTGGTACTTCGAAAAAGGAGCTTTTAAACAAATCTCAGCTAACAAGCAGCCCATCGGAAAAACCGGTGCGCCCCTTCCATTCACTACGCAGAAAGTACAGATGAACAAAGGCGATTCCTTTTTCCTTTTCACAGATGGGTATGCCGACCAATTTGGCGGCGGGCAAGGGAAAAAGATGATGAGTAAGAATATGAAAGAATTGCTGATCAGCATTCAGACAAAACCTATGTCGGAGCAGAAAGCGATTCTAGATAATCATTTTCAATCTTGGAAAGGCAACCGCGAACAAGTGGACGATGTACTTGTTTTAGGGGTGAGAATATAATTATAAACGACTCCAATTAAGATTTTTAAACGCTCAACGGCATTCCCCGTGATTATTTTAGGACTAATTCCATTCAGTAGGATTATCTCTTTAAGGCGTCTTTGAAAACTGCAAATATAGTGACTGGAACTTTATCCTTGGCTTACTTCGTCATCGGGAAAATATTGCCGACGAACGAACTACTTATAAACTTCCTTTTTGCTTGCTTTGAGTGTATTCATTAGTAAAGAAGCGATGGTCATTGGTCCAACTCCACCCGGAACAGGCGTGATGTATGAAGATTTAGCTGCAACCTCATCGTATTTTACGTCGCCCAATAATTTGAATCCGCTTTTTGTTTCTGAAGAGGCTACGCGCGTGATTCCCACATCGATCACCACTACTCCATCTTTCACCATGTCGGCCGTCACGAATTCTGCTTTTCCCAATGCCACGATCAGTATATCCGCCTTTAAAGTAAATTCTTTCAGATTGGCTGTCCGGCTGTGACACATTGTTACTGTGCAATTTCCGGGATTGGTGTTTCTCGCCATCAAAATGCTCATCGGTGAACCTACAATGTGACTTCTTCCAATCACTACACAATGCTTTCCTGCTGTTTCAATTTTGTAGCGTTCCAGCAATTGCATGATCCCGTATGGCGTTGCAGGAAGATAGGTCGGTAAATTCAAAGCCATCCGCCCGATGTTTTGAGGATGAAAACCGTCCACATCTTTTTGCGGAGCGATGGCTTCTGTAATTTTATGTTCGTTGATGTGTTTCGGAAGTGGCAGCTGGACAATATATCCGTCAACGTCAGCATCATTGTTGAGACCTTCTACGATGTACAATAATTCCTGTTCAGTAGTTTCGGCCGACAAACGCACCAGCGTCGATTTGAATCCGATCTTTTCACAAGCTTTTACTTTTGCACCTACATACGTTTCACTCGCACCATCATTCCCCACCAGAATAGCCGCCAAATGAGGCGTTTTTCCGTTGTTTGCGCGAATGTTCTTTACTTCTGCTGCGATCTCATCCTGAATTTGCAATGAGATCATTTTGCCGTCGATTATTGTTGTCATAAATTATGAGAGTGCGATTCCGACTTAGGCCCCGAAGGGTTTAATTCATTTTTAACTTTTGACTTAAAAACTTTTGACTTACCTTCCCATTCCGGGCATGTTCTTCATCTGTTGCATCATCTTCGCCATGTTCTCCTTGTTGCCCATCATCTTCATCATCTTGCGTGTGTCTTCAAACTGTTTTACCAGGCGGTTCACATCCTGAACCGTCGTGCCGCTTCCTTTTGCGATCCTGTCTCTTCGCTTACCAGTCAATGAATCCGGGTTTTCCCTTTCAAAAGGTGTCATGGAATGAATAATGGCTTCGATGCTCACAAATGCTTTGTCGTCTATGTCGACATTCTTCAAAGCTTTGCCAACCCCGGGAATCATCCCCACCAGATCTTTGATGTTTCCCATCTTTTTAATCTGATTCAGTTGTGACAAGAAGTCGTTGAATGTGAACTGATTCTTTGCAATTTTTTTCTGAAGCTTTCTCGCTTCTTCCACGTTGTACTGTTCCTGTGCACGTTCTACCAAAGTAACAACGTCACCCATTCCCAAGATCCTGTCGGCCATACGGCTCGGATGGAACACATCTATCGCATCCATCTTTTCACCGGTTCCTACGAACTTGATCGGTTTGTTTACAACAGAAAGTATCGACAATGCTGCCCCGCCTCTAGTATCGCCGTCTAATTTCGTCAACACCACTCCGTCAAAATTCAGTCTTTCGTTAAAAGTCTTCGCCGTATTTACTGCATCTTGTCCGGTCATGGAATCCACTACGAAAAGGATCTCATCCGGTTTCACGGCGTCTTTCACGGCAGCGATCTCATTCATCATCTGCTCGTCTACTGCCAAACGTCCTGCAGTATCTATGATGACAACCGAATTGCCATTTAATTTTGCGTGTGCAATTCCTTTTTGTGCGATCGAAACCGCATCTTTATTTTCCCTGTCTGAGAATACATCCACACCGATCTGTTCTCCCAAAACGTGTAACTGGTCGATGGCAGCGGGACGATAGATGTCGCAGGCAACCAGCAATGGCTTCTTCCCACGTTTTGTCTTTAAGTGGTTGGCTAATTTCCCTGAGAATGTAGTTTTACCGGAACCTTGCAGCCCGCTCATCAAAACGATCGTTGGATTTCCTCCTAACTTAATGTCGGTGCTGGTTTCACCCATCAGCTTTGAAAGCTCATCGTGGGTGATCTTTGTCAGTAATTGTCCGGGAGAAATGCTCGTCAATACATTTTGTCCGAGTGCCTGCTCTTTCACCCTATCTGTAAAGTCCTTTGCTACTTTATAGTTCACATCGGCATCCAGCAAGGCTTTACGGATTTCCTTAACGGTTTCCGAAACGTTTATTTCTGAAATTTTCCCGTGGCCTTTTAAAACTTTAAAGGCTCTGTCGAGTTTATCGCTTAAATTATCAAACATCTTCTATCTTTTTTGAGAATGCGAATTTAACGAAATTTTTGTTGGTACAGATAACGAATAAGGGTGATTTTACAGATCCTGACGCAGAAAAAAGCAAAAAAAATCTGTGGGCCCAACACCCACAGACCTGTAATATCTGTACCGATTTGCTATCCGTACTACTTTTTCTTGCACTTCAACAAACTCTGGCTCACCCCGATCTGATCGATCTGTTCCACCACTTCAAAACCTGCTGCGCGGACGCATTTTAGGAATACTTCGGAATGATACATTTGTGAATTTCCGTTTGCTATTGTAGTAAAATATAAAGAAGTCTGTTGCAAGGAAAATGCTGCCGCTTCAAAACGCTGACGATCCCAGAATGGTTCCAGAATGAATACGAACCCTCCATCTGCAATGGCTTCATGGCAGCGTTTTAAAATGGAGATGATTTCCTTTTCAGAGAAACAATCCAAAAACTGACTCATCCAGATAGCATCGTAGCCCTTAGGAAGTTTTTGTGTTTCATCCAGAATGTTTGTTCCATGAAAAGAAAGGCGGTCCGACAAACCGTGTTTTTCAATGTTTGCTTTCGCCATGTTCACTTGTCCCGGCAGATCCACGATCGTTACCTGAACATCTTTATCATATCTGGCACATGCGATCGACCACTTACCGGTGTTTCCGCCGATGTCGAGTAATTTTTTAGGCTTATTCTTGAATACCAATGGCAATACCAAAGGAAAAGCATCATCCGAATAATAATGATCGAATCCAAACCAGGATTTCTGAACCACTCCCGGAAGATGCGCCAATGCTTCGTAAACGGTTTTCCACTCGCCGAACACTTTTAACCCTTCCGGTTTTTCATTCTTTATGGAATCCTCCAAATTGAAAAGACCTTTATAGCAGACATCCTGAACAAAATCCATATTGACTCTTGTCATTTGGTCGTTCAATATGAAATAACCTGTTTTAGAAATGGTATATCGGTCGTTGTCGTCAATCAACACCAAACCAATACCAAGGCCGGATTCCAAGAGCACGCGGACACCGTAGTGAGGAACCTTTGTTTTTTCAACAACCTCCTCAAGCGTCAATCCATTTTTGCCTGAATCCATGATCACCTGCAAAATTCCACTGTCGCGTAAAACACGGCTGGCCTGAAATACCATTGGGGCATGCGCGATCCACTGTGCATATTCAATTGCTTCTAAAGCTGTTTTCTTCTCTTTCCTAAAAAAATTCATACCTCTGTTTTTCTATGTTTTGCAAAGATAAGATTTGAAACGAAAACAGGAAATCCTGAGAGCGATTTTGTGGAAATAACGTAAATTAGAGGCATGGAACGATTTATCCTTCTTTTGCTGTTTTTACCCTGCTTCGGTTATTCTCAAACAAAGATTATCCTGGAAGGAAGATACCAGGGGAAGAACGTGTACGTTCAGAATCCTTATTCAACAAAGGGTGACAGCAGTTTCTGCACGAAGAAAGTGACAGTGAATGGGGAAAGAGTAAACGTAAAACTTACTTCCGCTGCTTTTGTTATCCAACTCGACAGCATGGGATTTAATCTGGGAGACACCTTGTATGTGGAAATCTTTCACGAGGAAGATTGCAAACCAAAAATTCTCGATTCAGATAATGGGACTCCGAGAATTACTTATGAGCTTGTCAGCATCGACAGCAATGCTGTTCTTCATTGGGTTAGTAAAAATGAAATTGGAAAGTCGTTGTTTGTGATCGAACAGTTTCGTTGGAACAAATGGGTAAAAGTCGGAGAAATGGATGGGAAAGGTGGTACAGAGGAGAATGTCTATTCCATCCAGGTCGTTCCTCACTCCGGCGAAAATCAGTTTCGCGTCAAACAAAGTTACGGAACTACCTCTGGGCTTTCAAAGACCGTGTATTATAAATCCAAAGGCAAAAAAGTAACATTTCAGCACGGCCACATCCATACGGAAGTCGTATTCAGCGAAGAAACAATGTATGAAGTGTATGATCAGGAAGGGAATTTGCTGATGAAAGGAACCGGAAAAATAATTGATTGCAGAAAACTGCCCAAAAGTGCGTACTACCTCAATTATGATAACAACCAGGGAGAATTCATTAAATCTTAGGCGGTATTACTTCAGGTCAAACATGTTGTTGACACCGATGCTTCTCTCCACAACAAATCCTTCTGCATAGTCGAAACCAGCATCGCGGCCAATAGAGGCCATTTTGCCTTTTACCACTTCAAAGAAATTCTTGACAGAAATAGGTGATTCCGGTTCGTTGGATTCAGGATCGTAAAATTGGGATTTGAAAGCATGGATAGCCTCCATTTTCTTGTCAACGAAAGCAGTAACATCCACCACAAAATCCGGTTTCATGTTGCGGTCTTGAATATAATGGTAAACCACTTTGGGCCTCCAGGCTTGCTGTTTGAAGCCATCGAAAGCTGTTTCCAGTTTCACCAGGCCACTGTAAAAACAAGCTTCAGCAGCTAATTGCGCGGCTCTTCCATGATCGGGATGACGATCAGAAACGGCGTTGCACAAAACTATTTCGGGTTGATATTCTCTTATTTTTTTAATGATGGCCATTTGACTCTCTTTGTCATTCCGGAAAAAAGCATCTGCCATCTTTAAATTATCGCGAACGGCAATGCCCATTATTTTAGCAGCATTGGCGGC
>JBKJQG010000101.1:0-3036 GCA_046594925.1 Bacteroidia bacterium | reverse complement strand
CGAAGATCAACATGTATTTCAGAACACGGACCACATGGACCTTGCTCACCCATCTCCCAGAAATTATCTTTTTTATTCCCGCGCAGAATTCTTTCTTCCGGAATGAATTGTTTCCAGATGTCGTAAGCTTCCTGATCGAATTCTAACTTGTCTTCTTTGCTGCCTTCAAAAACCGTTACATACAATCTGCTCTTATCGATCTTATAAACTTCCGTCAGCAATTCCCAAGCCCAAGGAATGGCTTCTTTCTTAAAGTAATCACCAAAGCTCCAATTGCCAAGCATCTCGAACATGGTGTGGTGATAGGTATCCACGCCCACTTCTTCCAAATCGTTATGTTTTCCGCTTACGCGAAGGCATTTTTGAGTATCGGCAACACGCGGGAATTTGATGGGTGCATTTCCCAGAAAAAGATCCTTGAAAGGCGCCATCCCCGAATTGATGAACATCAAGGTAGGGTCATTCTTCACCACCATTGGGGAAGAAGGAACGATCTCGTGTCCTTTGGATTTAAAATAATCTAAAAATGCTTGTCGTACTTTACTGGATTCCATACTTATATTGGTTCATTGGTTCACCCGTTCATTTGTTCATTAGGGTGCTGTGTGTTTTAGCTGAAGCTGAGAGGGACCCGTTCTCCAAACTCCTGACTCCTGACTCCAAACTGCTTTACGGATTGCAAATTTAGTTTATTTGCGTAAATTCGCATTAAGCAAAGCCAATATTTCTTGAGCAAGATCAAATATAAATTCAACACGAAATCCCTTACCTACGAGAAGGTGACCATTCCTATGCGCAGCAGGGTGTGGCAAGCGCTATCCTATCTGGCTACGGGATTGGTTTTTGCTACCATCACCATTTTCATTGCTTTCCGCTACTTTCCGTCCCCTCGGGAAAAGCAAAAACAAAGGGAAATTGAGGAGCTGACGCTACAGTACGAACTGTTGAACAACCGCATGAAAGAGGTTTCGGAGGTGCTCAACGACATTGAGACCCGCGATAATAACATCTACAGGACCATTTTCGAAGCCGAACCCATTCCAGCAAGCATTCGCAAGGCAGGTTTCGGAGGGGTAGACCGCTATAAAGAACTTCAGGGATACAACAATTCCAATTTGATGATCGAGACTAGCAAACGGCTAGACCGCATCAGTAAACAGCTCTACATTCAGTCCAAATCCTTTGATGAAGTCGTTAAACTGGTAAAAGGGAAAGCACAGTTGTTGGCCTCCATTCCAGCCATTCAGCCCATTGCCAACGAAGACCTGAGGCATCAGCCTTCCGGTTTCGGCTGGAGGACTCACCCGATTTACAAAACCCCTGAATTCCATCCGGGAATGGACTTTTCTGCACCCCAGGGAACGGAGATTCGCGCAACGGGCGACGGCACTATTGAACGCGCCGATGCCGCTGCCCAAGGCTATGGGAACCATGTGGTGATCAATCACGGTTACGGATACAAAACTTTATACGGACACATGCTCAAGTTCATTGTCCGCCCCGGCCAAAAGGTGAAACGCGGACAGTTGATCGGATATGTCGGCAGCACCGGATTATCTACAGCTCCTCACGTTCATTATGAAGTGGAAAAGAATGGCGAGAACATGAACCCGATCAATTATTATTACAACGACCTTACTCCTGAACAATATCAAAAGTTGATCGAACTTTCCGAACAGTCTTCACAGTCTTTCGATTAAGAGGTATCAATCCCGATTGCTATCGGTATCAAGTATAAAGACTGTGAAAACTGAAGAAATTAGATTATATTTGTTAAGCACCACACAACTCTCGGCATCACAAATTCTAAAATTCTAAAATTCAGCAACTCTAAAATTGATCCTTGCCTTATAAAGAAACCGATACCGTAAAGCTATACTACACCATTGGTGAAGTTTCGGAAATGTTCGAAGTGAACACTTCCCTCATTCGCTTTTGGGAAAAGGAATTCGACATCATCAAACCCAAGAAGAATAAAAAAGGAAATCGCTTGTTCACCCCCGAGGATATCGACAATTTCAAAGTGATCTACAACTTAGTGAAAGAGCAGGGCCTGACCTTGGATGGCGCGAAGAAGTACCTGAAGGAAAACAGGAAAACAGTGAAGCACGAAATGAAGATTGAAAAAAATCAGTTCTCCGAGATTGAGAACAAGTTGAAAGCTATAAAGAATAATTTATTGGAGATTAGGGCATCGCTTTAATAATACCTCTTCCCTGCCTGTCCGACCGGCAGTCCCACCAAATAATTCTCCACATAATCTTTTACGCCTTCTTCCAAAGTATGAAATGGTTTTGAGTAACCAACGGATTTTAGTTGATCATATTCGCTTCGGTAAAATATTAGTATTTGTTAAAAAAAGCATTAGCTAACAAGAAGCTAATTATTTCACTTTAATCATCTGCACTTCGCCAGGCTTTTTTGAGATAGCCAATTCTGTTCCATCTCTGCGAGCATCTGCATATACTTTTGCAACACCTGCCTGCATAGCTTCAAATATTTTATCTAACAAAGTTTTGGATTCTTCTTTAGTCATTGTATATCACTTTATATTTTGTTCTATCAAAAACGACAATTTCATTGTTTTCTTTTCTTGCAACAAGAGAAATCACATCATCCGAATTATCGCAAATCAACCATTTGTTACATAAAGGTAAGAAAATTTCATTTAAATTTCTTAACCCCTTATAATAACGCCTTTCAATAACATCCGCAGGAATATCGTGCCCTCCCTTCTCTACTCGTTTTTTAGCTAAGCGTGGATCATTAAGCCAGACAAATACTAACACTATTTCATAGCCTCTTTGCTTACATTTCTCAATAAAACGAGCATAACTTAAAGTTGAAAGTGTTGTTTCTATTACAAAATCCCGTCGCTGAGTCATTAATTCATTTATTCTGGTCAACATAATCCTTCCTGCTTGAATTGCAACAGACTCTGGATTATAAGGAGATATTCCTTTTGCAATAAAATCGGCATTGACAAATTCTATACAATTTAATACACCGGGTAAAATACTTTCTGCAGAAGTTGTT
>JBKJQG010000016.1:0-6144 GCA_046594925.1 Bacteroidia bacterium | reverse complement strand
GGATTGATCACGGAGAGTGGACTTCAGGCCTTTGAAACCGCGGCAAAGTATCAGCTCTTCCACAGTCTGGCTCTATTCGCCATGGCGATCTTCATTGATAAGTTCAACGACAAACTGATCGTCAAAGCAGGATATTGTTTCATGGCAGGCATTGTTCTTTTTTCCGGATCACTGTATTTATTGAGTACAGCAGGATTGATGGGGCTCTCGAATGTCAGATGGCTGGGGCCGATCACACCCCTTGGAGGAGTATTTCTCATTGCCGGTTGGCTGTTCATTGCCTTTGCAGGGTTGAAGAAAAAATAAACATTAAAAAATTGACGATGAGCAAGTACTCCGACTATCAGGGAATGATGCGTAGAATAGCAGACATTCAATATGCATCCGCAGTCCTCAACTGGGACCAAGAAACATACATGCCTCCAAAAGGCGCGACATTCAGGGCTCAGCAGCTTTCTACTTTGGCGGGGATCGGACACGAAATGGCGACTTCAAAGGAACTGGGTGATTTGCTGAATGTACTTTCTGTCGACGCCTCCCTTTCCGAAAAGGAGAAACGCAACATCAAACAATCGCTGAAGAATTACAACGACAATAAAAAATACACGACCGAATTTGTTCAGGAACTGAGCAAGACCATTTCCGAAACCTTCCAGGCATGGCAGAAAGCAAAGGAAGAAAACAACTTTACTTTGTATGCACCTCATCTGGAAAAACTAGTAAAACTGAAAAGAGAAGAATGTAAACTGTTGGGAACGTTTGCTCATCCCTACGATGCCTTGCTCAACCAGTACGAACCGGGGGCGAAAACGGCAGACCTGGAAACATTGTTTGCCGACGTAAGGAGCCAACTGGTCACCTTTGTGAAGAAAATCGCTTCAAAGCCGCAAAATGAGGATAAATTCATGTTCCTGAATTACGATAAGACCAAGCAATGGGAACTCGGACTGGAGCTGCTAAAGCAAATGGGTTATGATTTTGAGGCGGGAAGACAAGATGCTTCCTCTCACCCTTTCACCACCAACTTCAGTTCACAAGATGTGCGCGTCACCACCCGCGTCAATGAAAAGGATTTGAATGAAATGATCTGGAGCTGCATTCACGAAGGCGGACATGCGCTATACGAGCAAGGGCTGCCGGCCTCCGAATACGGATTGCCTTCCGGAGAATACGTTTCATTAGGGATCCACGAATCACAGTCGCGCTTGTGGGAAAACAACGTGGGAAGAAGCCTAGGTTATTGGAAAGGAAATTTCAAGCTTTGGCAGACTGCTTTTCCGGAGAATTTGAAGAATGTAAGCTTTGACGATTTCTACAAGGCCATGAACATTGTAAAGCCTTCCCTGATCAGAACCTCAGCCGATGAGTTAACTTATCACTTTCACGTCCTGATCCGCTTTGAGATCGAGAAAGCCCTCATTGAAGGGACGATTGAAGTGAAAGACCTTCCATCCTACTGGAATGCCAAGTACAAAGAATACCTCGGATTGGATGTTCCCTCCGACAGCAAAGGCGTTCTGCAGGACATTCACTGGAGCCATGGAAGCTTCGGTTACTTCCCTACCTATTCGTTGGGCAGTTTCTACGCCGCTCAATTCTTTGCCCAGGCTAAGAAAGAGATCAATGGTTTGGAAGCTGAGATCGAAAAAGGGAACATGAAACCATTGCTGGACTGGCTCAGGGAGAAAGTACACCAACACGGAAAATACTATTCTGCTGAAGAGCTTTGCATCCACATCACAGGCGAAAAACTAAACTTCAAGTATTTCATGGACTATGCCGTTGACAAATACACCCGCTTGTATCAATTGTAAAGCGCCTTTCAGCGACAGTTTCCAGCATTTATTTATCAACAGTCTACTCCAACTTGTAGTTCAAGTAAAACTTGCAATCAATTTATTATCAATAAATTATATGTAATTATTTGTCTAAAGTTTTATAGTTAAAAACTATAATTCTGTCGAAAATCCCCGTTTCCATTGGCTATTTTTCTTACTTTTGTGCTTTCATTTTTACAAAAAACCTATAAACACTAAAAAATCTAGAAATGAACGAATTTGGAATAAAGGGAAAGAATTCAAGTATCGCGAGTTTAGGACTTGAAAACGTTTCAGCCGCTTATTGGAATTTGAACGCTGCTGAATTGGTTGAAGAAACCATTGTGCGTGGAGAAGGGATGCTTACGGATACAGGAGCATTGGCAGTAGATACAGGGGAATTCACGGGCCGCTCTCCGAAAGATAAATTTGTGGTGGAAGATGAGAAGACAAAAGATACGATCTGGTGGGGAGATGTGAACTTTAAATTTGATGCAGGTAAATTTGACCTACTGTACAACCGCGTCTGCGCTTACCTTTCAGGCAAAGAAGTTTATGTGCGCGATTCATACGCTTGCGCTGACCCGAAGTACAGACTGAACATCCGTGTGGTGACCGAGTATCCCTGGTCGAACTTATTCGCAAACAACTTATTCCTTCGCCCTACTCATGAAGAAATCATGAGCTTTGAAGCGGAATGGACCATCATCTGTGCCCCAGGGTTCAGAGCAAATCCGGCAATCGACGGAACACGCCAGCACAACTTCACCATCCTGAACATGACCAAAAAGGTTATTTTAATTGGTGGCTCAGGTTATACCGGTGAGATCAAAAAAGGAATTTTCTCGTTATTGAATTATATCCTGCCTCATGAAAAAGGCGTTTTGTCAATGCATTGCTCTGCAAACATTGGCAAAGATGGCGATACCGCTATTTTCTTCGGTTTGTCAGGAACAGGAAAAACCACCTTATCAGCAGACCCAAACCGTGGTTTGATCGGTGACGATGAGCACGGCTGGAGCAACGAAGGCGTTTTCAATTTCGAAGGCGGCTGTTATGCTAAATGCGTGGATCTGACAAAAGAAAAAGAGCCGGAAATATTCGGTGCTGTGAAATTCGGTTCATTGTTAGAAAACATCGAATATTACGAAAACACTTCTACAGTAGATTTTTCAAACATTTCTAAAACAGAAAATACACGCGTTAGTTACCCTATTGATTTTATCGAAAATGCAGTAGAGCCCTCTGTTGGTAACGTTCCAAAGAATATCTTCTTCTTAACCTGCGATGCTTATGGCGTATTGCCTCCGATCTCTAAATTGACGACCGGACAAGCGATGTATCACTTTATTTCCGGATATACCGCTAAAGTTGCCGGGACAGAAATGGGTATTACTGAACCTACGCTGACTTTCTCAGCTTGTTTCGGAAAAGTGTTTTTACCATTGCACCCTACGAAATACGCGGAATTGCTGGGTAAAAAATTAAAAGAGAACAAAGTAAACGTTTGGCTGGTAAACACCGGCTGGTCGGGCGGAGCATTCGGTGTAGGAAGCCGGATGAAATTGTCATACACCCGTTCCATGATCACAGCTGCTTTAACAGGCAAGCTGGATAGCATCAAATACGAAACACTTCCGATCTTCGGATTACAAATCCCAACCGAATGCCCGGATGTTCCTGCAGATATCTTAAATCCACGTAAAACATGGAAAGACAAAGATGCATACGATGCTACAGCTACTAAATTAGCTGCATCGTTCAACAAGAACTTTGAGCAATACGCAAGTGCTGCGAACGAGGAAATACTAGCAGCGGCTCCGAAAGTGGCTGTTAATGCGTAGTAGAACATTCCAATCGATGTTAGATTTTATTGAAAAGCTTCTTCCTTTCGGGAGGAGCTTTTTTGTTTGGTGATGAGGTGATGAGGTGATGAAGTGATGGGGTGATGGGGTGATGGGGTGATGAGGTGATGGGGTGGTGAAACGCGGTTACATCTTCCATCATCCATTATACATCGTCCATGCTTTCATACACCCTTCATCTCCACTCAGAGTGACGACTGATTTCAAAAAGTAAAACCCGACTTCATCACCTCATCACCCCATCACTTCATCACCTTTTTAGTACATTTGCAACCATGCACCTCTTCTACACGCCAAACATAATTAATGACACTTACACCCTCAACGAAGAGGAAAGCAAACACTGCGTCCGCGTTTTGCGCTTAAACGAAGGAGATAAGATCCGACTCATCGATGGCAAAGGTGGTTTCTACACTGCAGAGATCACCGACAACAACCCCAAACGCTGCTCTGTGAAGATCACCAACACTAAAAAAGAATTCGGAAAACGCAATTGGCAGCTACACATTGCCATTGCTCCCACCAAGATGATGGACCGCCTGGAATGGTTCGTTGAAAAAGCCTGTGAAATGGGGATCGACGAAATCTCCTTCATCGATTGCAAGAACTCTGAAAGAACAATTGTAAAGACAGAGCGCATTGAAAAGGTGGCCATTTCGGCCATTAAGCAGAGTTTAAAAGCATATCTCCCTCAAATCAACGAAGTACTCGACCTAAAGAAATTCATTGCTTTAACGAAGGATTTTAAAGGCGAGAAGTATATCGCACATTGCAATTCTCCCCTCTCCTTCGGAGAGGGGCTGGGGCTGAGGTCGCACATCAAATCACTCTATACAGCCAAACAAAGCGCCTTGATTCTGATCGGACCGGAAGGTGATTTCACTATCGAAGAAGTAAAGCTTGCTTTGGAAAATGGGTTTAAAGAAATCAGTTTAGGAGAAAGCAGATTGAGAACAGAGACTGCTGCGTTGTATGCTTGCATGGCGTTGAATGTTCTGAACGAGTAAAGTATGTTCTCGCGTTTCGTCACCCTGAGCGGAGTCGAAGGACATATGCTACAGCGCTGAATCATCTATGCTTCGACTCCGTTCAGCATGACGCACGACTAACTTCAACGTCGCCTAAATTCCGAACAAATTATAGAAGTCGCAATAGCCGCATTCAAAGACTCGGCCTCTCCTCCACCCTGATTGTAATGTGAGAAAGATGGAATACTTATTTTATCAGTAATCAATTTTTGAACTTCCTCAGAAATGCCCCGCGATTCGTTTCCGATCACAATCAATCCTTCCGACGATAATTTCTCAGAATAAATATTCTTCCCTTCCAACAAAGCGCCATAAACTGAAACTTTAAATTTTGAACTTTGAACTTCTAAAAACTCCATCAATGAAGTATAATGCACTTTAATTCTCGATATCGATCCCATCGTAGCCTGAACCACTTTATGATTAAAAGCATCGACCGTTTCCGGACTACAAACAATGTTCTCAATCCCAAACCAATCCGCAATTCGAATGATCGTTCCTAAGTTGCCCGGATCTTTGATGTCATCCAAAACCAATGTCAGCTTCCCTTTTAAAGCCTCCGGGTCCAAAATATATTCAGGAGTTTCGCAAACTGCCAGTACTTCATTGGCTTTCGTCAGAGAGGAAATGCGCTCCAATTCATTCTCCTTGATCTCAAAACGTTCAATAGTGGCGGGAATGACGTTATTCCTCAAAAACTCCGACGTCGCATAAACCTGTTTTACCACAATCGAAGAATTCAATAACTCGGGCACAATTTTCGCCCCTTCGGCTATGAACAAACGGCTTTCTTCCCGGTATTTCTTTTGTTTCAGCGAATTAATGAAACTGATCTGGCTTTTTGAAAGCATATTTGTCGGTTGAATTGAATTTCTTTTTTGCCCTTAATATCTTTATAAAGGTTGAACTACCCAGTCATCCCGATAGCTATCGGGATCACCCAGTCACTTAGTTACCCATTTGTATGCACAAATGTAGTAATTTAGTAGCCTGAGTAAAGGACAATTTATCATTTAGCGTGAGCAAACATATTCCTTATAGAAAGCTTCTCCTGATCGGATTAATTCCACTGCTGATATTTGCCTGCCGCCCCGTTCGTAAATTAAAGCAAGGTGAATTCCTGCTCCAAAAAAATCACGTGATCGACAAGGATACCAAGGTCGACAAAAGCGAGATCGAATCCTACATCAAACAAAAGCCTAACAGAAAAATTTTATTAATCTTCCGCTTTCACCTTTGGCTGCACAACCTGGCCAATGAGGACCGCATTAAGCGGAAACGGATCGTGTTCGATAAAAAAATTGAGAACCGCAACAACCGACGCATTGCGAGAGGCAAAAAACCCAAGACCAGCGAACGACAATTGTTCGGAGAATGGCTGTTGACCGTGAGTGAACCGCCCGTGATCTATGACTCTCTGCTTGCTAAAAAATC
>JBKJQG010000331.1:0-4037 GCA_046594925.1 Bacteroidia bacterium | reverse complement strand
TACAAGACGCAGCCTGAGTTTATGAAAGAATGTTCACCGATGTGGATGTCACCCAGTCCTCCGGTAAATTTTATCTTAACAAAGGAATCGATTATGGTAAACGCTCCAATGGTCAATTGACTTCCTTTGACTGACGATTCAATGTCGGCCAATGGAGAAATGTTTGCAGAAGGTGAAATCGTATTCATTAGTAGATGTTTATAGTAGGAATGGCCACAACAAATTTGCCGCCCCATTCTTTTATATAACTTAATTGTTCCGTAATCTCTTCTTTGATGTTCCAGGGAAGGATAAAAACGAAGTCAGGTTTTTCTTTTTTCAAATGCTCTTCGTTCATGACCGGAATGTGACTGGCTGGTAAAAATTTTCCTTGTTTGTGCGGACTGGCATCAACTACAAAAGCAATGAGGTCATTTTTTACTCCGCAATAGTTCAATAAGGTGTTTCCTTTTGCCGCTGCACCGTATGCCGCTACTTTCTTACCCATCTTTTTTTGTTCAAGAAGAAAAAGAAGCACGTCGGTTTTGATCGTTTCTGCCTTCTTTTGAAATCCTTCGTATAGACCTAGTTTGTTTATTCCTTTGTCAAGTTCTTTTTTTAAAACAGCGTTTAAGTTTTCGGAGATGCTCTGCTGAAGATTCTCCTTGTGTTTGGCGTAGATTCTCAGTGAACCTCCGTGCGTAGAAAGTTCTTCTACGTCAAACAAGTCCAGGCCGGCGTTCTCGAAGATCCGTTTTACTGTGTAAAGGGATAAGTAGGAGAAGTGCTCGTGATAAATGGTGTCGAACTGATTGTTTGCGATCAACTGAAGCAAATGAGGGAACTCCATGGTGATGATTCCCTGAGGTTTCAAGAGGATCTTCATTCCTTTAACAAAGTCGACGATGTCGGGCACGTGAGCCAGTACATTGTTTCCAAGGAGCAGATCGGCTTGTATGTTCTTTCCGGCAATTTCTTTTGCGAGCCTCGTGCCCATAAAATCCACAACGCTTTCAATTCCTTTTTGTTTTGCCGCTTCAGCAGTGTTTGCTGTTGGTTCAATGCCCAATACGGGTATCTTGTTTTCTTTGAAGTACTGCAACAGATAGCCATCGTTGCTTGCGATCTCGATGACCTGTGAATTTGAGTTCAAGCCGAAGCGGGAGGTCATCAATTCTGTGTATTTTTTTGCATGGGCCAGCCAGCTGGTGGAATAGGAAGAAAAATAGACATAGCTGTTGTCGAAGATCGCATCTGATTTTTTGTATTCATCCACTTGCACCAGAAAACAATTCTCGCAAACGAAAACACGCAGCGGGAAGAAGGTCTCCGGTTCATTCAATTGCTCCTTGGTCAGAAAGGAATTAGAAGCGGGTGAATTTATCAGGTCAATAAATTCGTGGGAAACGGGATGTTTGCAAAAACGGCAATTCATATTTTTATTCCTTTAAATTCATTTGTCAAGAAAGGGTAGGCTCTGTCTTTTTCTGAGAGCTCGGCTGCAGGTAAGGGCCACTGAATGCTCAGCTTCGCGTCACTAGTATTAATTCCCGATTCGGCATCCGGTGCATAAAGTGCGCTGTGGTGATAAATTAATTCGGTATGATCACTCAACGTTTGAAAGCCATGCGCAAATCCTTCTGGGACGTACATCATTTTTTTGTTTTCTGCCGACAAAATAGTTCCAAACCATTTTAAAAAAGTAGGAGAGCCCTGTCGGATGTCAATCACCACGTCAAAAACAGAACCAGCAATGCAACGCACCATCTTTATCTCAGAATGGGGCGGAAGCTGATAATGCATTCCGCGCATACTGCCTTTTTTGTAGGTCACAGAATGATTTAACTGCAACCATTCTTTATTGTGGCCGATCTTGGAAAACTCTTCCTTGCAAAAAGTGCGTGCAAACCAGCCTCTGGAATCTGAATGAGGTTCAGGAGAGATAACGTAACATCCTTTTAATATGCTTTCTTCAAAGATCATTTTCTGAATTCATTGAGTTGTAAATAGGTGAACTCCTTTTGCTGATGAACCGGTTGTTTGTACCAGGCGATGGTTTTTTCGATGGCCTGAACGGATGTGTAAGTCGGTTTCCAGTCTAAAGCTTCAGTTGCTTTGGTAATGTCCAGTTTCAATAAAGTTGCTTCATGTGGCTGGTTCTTTTGCTCCGGTGTTCCATACGAGCCCTTGCCCCATTTTTGAATGGCACATTCCACCAACTCTTTTACCGAAAGTGTATCGTTCTTATCTGGCCCGAAATTCCAGGCACCGGAAAATGCAGCAGCATTAGAGTAGAGATTTTTAGCCAGCAAAAGATAAGCGCCAACAGGTTCCAGAACATGCTGCCATGGCCTCACGGCAGTAGGATTTCTTACTTTGATTTTTTCCTCTTTTTGTAAGGCATTGATTACATCAGGAATGATTCGGTCCTTGCTCCAATCGCCACCTCCAATCACATTTCCAGCTCTTGCCGTGGCAATTGCTTTTGTGTGCTTGTCGTTCTCTGAAGGATAAAAAAAGGAATTTCTGTAACTGTCGCAGATGATCTCTGCTGCAGCTTTGCTGGCACTGTATGGGTCGTAGCCCCCCAGTCGGTCTGTTTCAGAATAGAAATGATTTGATTCCAGATTGTGGTAAACTTTATCTGTCGTGATGATAACGACTGCACATTTTTTTTCTAGCGATCTCAAAGCCTCTAAAACATTTGCCGTTCCCAATACGTTAGTCTCAAAGGTCAGCAATGGATCTGCATAAGAGGTTCTCACAAGAGGCTGAGCAGCCAAATGAAAAAGGATGTCGGGTTGAAAAGCGGCGATTTCTTTTTTCAGTTTTTCCTTGTCGCGTATGTCAGCAATGATTGATTCGGAAATGGAATTGCCATCAATGATGTTGAACAGGTCGTTCTTGTTTTCCGGAGCAAGTGCGTATCCTTTTACAATGCAGCCCATGGAATGGAGCCAAGCCAGCATCCAGGAGCCTTTGAATCCTGTATGGCCTGTGAGGAATATTTTTTTGTTCTTATAAAAAGCGTCCAGCGTTTGATCTACCATGTTTTCCAATCAGCCTGGTTTGTTTCCCAGAGATGTTCCAGTTCCAATTTGTCGCGCATTGCGTCCATGCATTTCCAGAATCCGGTGTGCTTGTAGGAGGCAAGTTGCCCGTCAGTAGCTATTTTTGCAAGTGGCCCTATCTCCCATTGTGTAACCGTCATGTCGCCTTCCAGGTAATCAAATACCTTCGGTTCTAAAACAAAAAAGCCGCCATTAATCCAAACTCCATCCCCTTCGGGCTTTTCCTGAAATTTCTGAACTACGCCGGATGCGTCTGTTTGAATGTTGCCGTACCTTCCGGGAAGCTGAATGCTGGTTAAAGTAACTAATTTCCCGTTCTTCTTATGAAAATTCAGCAATGCCTGAATGTCGATGTTCGCAACGCCATCACCGTAAGTAAGCATGAAGGTTTCATCCTGCACGTACTTTTTAATCTGCTTGATCCGGCCTGCCGTATTGGTGTCCAGCCCAGTATCTATTAGTGTGACTTTAAAGGATTCAGTGTTTGAAAAGTGTACGTCAATTTTATTGTTGCCCACTTCCACGGAGATATCGGAATTGTATAAGAAATAGTTGATGAAGTATTCTTTGATTATGTTCCCTTTGTATCCGCAGCAAACTACAAAATCATTATGCCCGTATTGCTCATAGATCTTCATGATGTGCCAGATGATCGGTTTGCCCCCGATCTCTATCATTGGCTTTGGTTTTAAGTGGGATTCTTCCGAGATCCTTGTACCCATTCCACCTGCCAGTATTACTACTTTCATAAGCTATTGATTTAAGCAATAAAGATAAGAAATAGGCTGATATTCGCTTGTTTTTATGTGTAAATTTGTACAATAAACCAGCCATGAAACTCGTATTTGCAACCGCCAACCAGAATAAAGCCAAGGAAATCCAAGCCCTGATACCTTCAGGCATGGAGATCCTCAGTCTCAATGATATTGACTGCCGCGAGGAAATTCCCGAAACGCAGGCTACCATTGAAGGGAACGCAACCCAAAA
>JBKJQG010000220.1:0-7398 GCA_046594925.1 Bacteroidia bacterium | reverse complement strand
TTCCATTGGGAGCAGGGATGGAAGTGTTTGCGTTCATTGAATTATCAGTGGTATTTGTATTATTGGTTGCTGTTGTATTGGTTGTATTTGTATTGGTGGTGTTTGTGTTCGTTGTGTTTACAGGATCAGTTGTTGTATTTGTGTTGGTGTTAGTAGTGGTTGCAACTGAACCTGCGCCAACGCTCACCATAGATGCAGGAAGAACATATTTTTTGGTTTCATCATTCTCAATGTATGAGAACACTCCATCAATGCTCTGAGATCCGCTTACGCCAGCAGGGACAGCTACTTTATAAGAAACGTGAAACTCTGTCTGAGAAGGCATGGAAACCCAAACAAATTTTACCTTCTGTGTTTGTGCATCAAAGCTGAAGGATGATCCTTGAAGCTCTCCAGCAACTGCTGTGAATCCTACAGGAAGGGTTTCCATCAATTTAGCAAAGCCGGTTACATTTCCTTTGTTGATCTGAATGTCGACGGTAAATTCTCCGTTAGCACTTGCAGGGGCCGTACGGGTGCAAACAACAGATGAAGGCTCCGTATTCGTAGGCGTTGTCACCGGCTCGGGCACTGTCTTAACGGGTTCTGTAGTGGTTGTGTTCGTAGCAATAGGTTCAGTAGTTGTCGTTGTTGTTGTGGTAACAGGCTCTGTGGTCGTTTTTACCGGTTCGGTCGTTGTGGTAGCAATAGGTTCAGACGATTTTTCGCCAATTGTGATGGTTGAAGGCGCAATTTCTACGGCTTGTTTAACGTTGTCGGATACATAAGAAAATTTGCCTCCAATGATCTTATCTCCGCTAATGCCTGCCGCAACTTTCACTTTGTATTTGATCTTGAATTCTTTGTCGGAAGGGAGAGACATCCAGATGTATTTCACAGATTGATTGGTGAAAGTAAAAGAGGCCCCATTGTTTTCGTCCTGCACAGCGGTAAAGCCCTCCGGCAGGTCTTGTTGCAATTTGGCAAATCCTCCCACAGATCCTTTATTAATGGTTAATTCCACAGTAAATTCGGTATCGGGTTTTGCACTGGAAGGAATGTTCTGTTTAACTGTTATGCCATCAGCAAAGAAAAACTGATATATCAACAATGCAATGGTGTTGAATAAAAGGGCAGCATATTTTAACATATAGATAGAATTAGGTTTTTACTGTTTGTGTTACTGTTCAAAGAAGAAGTCTATTAAGTCGTTCAACCTTTCAACTGAAAAATTGGAATCTCCTTCAAAAAACATGTCGATTGCATTAGCGATCTCGTCTGCGGAAATGAATCCGTCATTATTCTTATCAGCAGGTTTTAAAGCTGAAGGAATGCTATTCGTTGCAGATGGGTTGGCCTTTCTGGCTTCAGTGGATTTAGCTTCTACGTCTTTCAGGTAGGACAAACTCGGGTTCTCGTTAAAAAGTTCACTTCTTTCTGTGGCTAGGGAGTCAAACTGACTTTGTCTTTCAGCCAGGATCTTGTCGGTTAAAGTAACCCCGTTAACGTCAACAGTCGCATCTTTTTTAGTCATCAACTCTTTATCCTTGTAATCCGGAACTCCATCCTCATCGTTGTCATCCGGACAACCGCGTCCGTTCACTTTCACACCTTTCGGGGTAGCAGGACATCTGTCGTCACCGTCATTCACACCATCTTCATCGGAATCAAGTTTGTCAAGTGCAGTAAAATCCACGCTATTGTATATTGGGTTACTGTCATCTGATTCTTTCCCGAATGTATATTGAATGGAAACGTTTGCGAAAATGTATTTGTCGTTGCTTCCTTCTTTGAAGTTATCAATCCAGTCGGAAAAACTCAAGTAGTAGGTTGCGCCAACGTTCACGGAAAGATTACGGAGCACTTTTAAATTAAAACCACCGCCAATAGGCAGTGCAAGTGTTCCTCTGGTATAACTGGTGGCCGAATCTGTGAGCTGTGTTTCGTAAGTATAATCCCTCTGGATGATAGTTGAACCGGCCGTAGCCATGGGGTCTGTCTCTGCAATGTCGCGTATGGTTCCATCTGACCAGTAATTGTAACTGGAATCGTTCTTATCCTTAAGGTCGCCATGAGGATCGAATTTCAGGTAACCTATTCCGACAGATAAATAAGGAGCGAAAACACTGTTTCTTTTAAAGATGAGGTCGTTGTCGAAATGCAAAACAAGATTCAGGTCACCTTGCATAATAGTAGATTCAAAATTCAGATTCCGATCTTTGCTTCTTTCGCTGTCAGATAGTTTACCATAAATTCCGTTGAGAGAAACGCCCAGGTACTTCCCAATACGTTCTTCGATCGTCAGGCTGTAGCCAGCTCTGATTCTGCTGAACGAACTAAGGTCTGCCCCATTCCCCACATCTCCATTGAATGAAAGTATTCCTACGCCTATGGCCACTGATGGGAGTTGTTTTGGTTTTGCAGTTTTTTGCCCGAATATACTACCGTATGAAACGAATAAAAAGGAGATCAGTAGTAGTTTTTTGTTTCTCATATTAGTGTAGTTAGTAATCCATACAAAACTGTTCTAACGAAATATATCCTAAGCTTTTATTATGCCTATTAATGAATTGAAGCAAAACTATCGTAGTTTGCTCCGCATTTTATGGAGTGGGCTTTGTAATTACAAACACTGCTTTGTTAATAACCGTGCAGAAGGAAAGCTGAATGAAGCAAAAGTGTTTGTGCACTTAGAAGCTCTAAATGTCACTGATAGTTAAGGAGAAGGGAGGGTAAAGGAGGTTGGGATTGTTTGCAATCTGACCGTTTATTAACATTGGATATTTAATAAACTTATCAGCGTAGATCATTGTTAATTGGCCCGAACTGAAAATTCATGGATCTTTGAATCGTATAAAAATCCAATGCTTCCATTGTATTTGAATATCGGAAGGTCAATCCGCAAGGTCATGGAGTAGGGCTTCGGTACATAAAAATCATCAATGACCTTGCCTTTGAAAAAATATTTAGGTCGGCTGACATTGCTGTAATACAACAAAGAATTTTCGCCGGCCAGGATGCTTTTTTGGTCTACTAGATTTTCAGTAAAGATATCTCCCTGGTAAACAATTTTCAGTTGGGAGTTGTAAGAATAATAAAACACGTTTCCTTTTCCGGAAAAATAATCCGGGCTCCTGGAGTCAATCTTTGTCAGCACGTCGTCATAAAAAATATAAAAATTATCTTTAGAATCAACATAAGCGACCAGGTCGTTAACGACAATGTATTCCTTAACGATTTCCTTGCTCAATATTTTGAATTTACCGTTGTAAAAAACAGAGAAAGTGTTTTTGTATTCGTCTGCAAAAGCAACGGTGTTGTGTCCGCATTGGTAGCTGATGACCCTGTTGCTGCCGGAATTGACGATCTTGCCCTTAAAATAAATCTGGAGGTCGTAATTCAGGTCATTGAAGGCCATTATGTTGCTGGCGACTTTGTAGTCGTTTATTACACTTGAGTTTGTTGCCTGCACAACGGTGAAGATCTCGCCATCCTGATAAGCCATGTAATCCAAACTTGGGAGTGCTTGCCAAATCACTATTGAATCACTTGCGAAGTAACTGTCGACTTTTTTTGCGAGTAATTTTTTCTCACCATTTTCGCAGATCATAAGACGTTCCTGCATTCTGTAGACAAGTGCAGTATTGGTAGCGGTGACTTGATTGGGGAGATTTTCCTCGAGTAGTAGTTTGTCGCCGTTATAATAATAAATAAAACTCAATTTGGAATCGGTGTAGGCTACATAGTTGTTGCCGGTATAAATATCCGAGACCTTGTTGCTTTCTGCTTGTCTTTCGATTCCGCGATCGAAAATATAAAAGTTGTTGGTGTAGTCATTGAAATACCCTTGTCCTTTCTGAGCGAACACCGCCGGCGCCATCAGAAGTAAAAAAGAGGAAATCAGCTGTTTCATGAACTAGAAATTCGGTTTTAACAGATACTTAGAATAGAATTCGTTGATGATGGAAACGGCATCATCAGCGGTATCCACGATCTTGAATAATTCCAGATCTTTTTCGCTGATGTTGTGTTCTTCCAGCAGCATAGTTTCTTTGACCCAGTTCATTAAGCCTTCCCAATATTTTTTTCCAACAAGCACAATAGGAAAGTGGGCAACTTTATTTGTTTGGATCAATGTGATTGCTTCAAACAATTCATCCAGCGTTCCGAATCCTCCGGGCATCGCGATGAATCCTTGTGAATATTTAAGAAAGATGGTTTTTCTAACGAAGAAATAATCAAAATTGATGTTCTTGTCGCTGTCGACAAAAAGATTGGAACTCTGTTCAAATGGCAAGACGATATTCAGTCCAACAGATTTTCCTCCACCGGCTTTTGCACCTTTGTTGGCAGCTTCCATAATACCGGGTCCGCCTCCGCTAATCACACCATATCCTTCGCGGGTCAACTTGAATGCAATTTCTTCTGCTAGTTTGTAATAGGGGTTTGTCATTTTAGTCCGAGCCGATCCGAAGATGGAAACACAAGGCCCGATACGGCTCATTTTTTCAAAGCCTTCGACGAACTCACTCATAATTTTAAAGATCTGCCAGGAGTCGGCGGCTTTAATGTCATTCCAGTCTTTCGCTGCGAATGCTTTTCTGATCTTGTCTTCTTCTTGATTGGTCATGTTACAAATTACTAATTTCTACGAATTTATATCCCGATAGCTATCGGGACTGTGTGTCGAATACTTTTTACTAAAGTAATACTAATTTTTTCTCCGGACTCTTATTGCCATTGTCTAATAAAAAACTGCTCGTTGCCTACTGCCCATTCTCTGCTGCCCATTGCCTATTGCCCTCAACGGTATTCTTCCTTCAGAAATTGTGCAGTATAACTGATCTTGTTCTTGATAATCTCTTTCGGAGTGCCAGTGCATAAGATTTCGCCACCGGCATTTCCCCCTTCCTTGCCAAGATCAATGATGTGGTCGGCAACTTTTATGATGTCCATATTGTGCTCAATCACTAAAACGGTATTCCCGCTATTGACCAATTTATTCAATACTTCCAACAGGATTCGTATATCTTCAAAATGCAAACCGGTTGTCGGCTCATCTAAAATGTAAAACGTATTTCCGGTGTCACGTTTCGACAATTCAGTAGCCAGCTTCACCCGCTGAGCTTCTCCTCCCGACAAGGTCGTGCTTTGTTGTCCTAGTGTGATGTAACCCAGACCCACATCGTGCAGGGTTTTTATTTTTTGAATGATGGAAGGAATGCTCGTAAAAAAATCTACGGCATTATCTATTGTCATGTTCAGCACATCGCTGATCGATTTTCCCTTGTAGCGGATCTCCAGTGTTTCTTTGTTGTATCGTTTCCCGTTGCAAGTTTCACAGTTCACATAAACATCTGGAAGGAAATTCATTTCAATGGTCCGTAATCCAGCTCCCTGACAGGTTTCACATCGTCCTCCTTTTACGTTAAATGAAAATCTTCCGGGTTTGTAGCCCCTGATCTTTGCTTCAGGGATCTCAGCGAATAATGTCCGGATGTCAGAAAAAACATTCGTGTAGGTTGCCGGATTGCTCCTCGGAGTTCTGCCGATGGGCGACTGGTCGATGTCTATCACTTTGTCGATATGCTCTAATCCGCTGATGGACTTGTAAGGCATCGGTTTTTTCTCTGAACGGTAAAAGTGTTTATTCAGAATGGGATAAAGTGTTTCATTGATGAGTGTGGATTTGCCGCTGCCGGAAACGCCAGTTACACAGATGAATTGCCCCAGCGGAAACTCTACCGATACGTCTTTAAGGTTATTCCCTTTTGCACCTTTCAGTACCAGCGATTTTCCCGTTCCTTTCCTTGTCTCGTTCGGAATAGCAATCTCCTTCACACCATTGATGTAATCGGAAGTAAGAGTGTGAAACTTTAAGATCTCCTTCGGTGTTCCCTGTGCAATAATTTTTCCTCCGTGGATGCCAGCTGCAGGACCAATGTCGATGACGTGATCTGCTGCAAGAATCATTTCCTTATCGTGTTCAACAACAATAACAGAGTTCCCTATGTCGCGCAGGTTTTTCAATGCATTGATCAAACGGACATTGTCGCGCTGATGCAACCCTATGCTGGGTTCATCCAGAATGTAGAGTACGCCAACTAGCTGTGAGCCGATCTGGGTGGCAAGACGGATGCGTTGTGCTTCACCTCCCGAAAGTGTTCTGGAACTTCTATTTAGGGAAAGATAGTCGAGTCCCACGTCGAGTAAAAAAGAAATACGTGTTCTGATCTCCTTCAGGACTTCTTTTGCAATTGTATTTTGTTTCGTACTAAGGCGTTTTTCAATGTCCTTGAACCAGGCGCTTAATTCAAGAATTCCCATTTCAGATAATTCTGCTATGTTCTTTTTGTCGATCTTGAAATGAAGCGATTCCTTTTTCAATTTTGTTCCTTCGCATTTCGGACAAGGCACTTTATTCATAAATCCCTGGATCCACTTTTCGATGGTAGGGGAGCTTTGCTCATCATTTTGTTTGATGATAAAATTGGCGATGCCCTCAAATGCTATGCTATAACTTGTTGCAGAGCTATCCGTAAATTGTTTGATCTTAAAGACTTCATCCGAGCCGAACAGTAAAGTGTTGATCGCTTCGTCCGATATGTCTTCGACGGGAGTATCCAAAGTAAAACCGTATTTGTCTCCAATGGCTTCTAACTGCTTGAAGATCCAGGTTCCTTTGTACGGACCAATGGGAGCGATGGCTCCTTTGCGGATGGATGTTTTTTTATTTGGTATGATCTTGTTGATGTCGACTTCGGAGATCATTCCCAATCCGTTGCATTTAGGACAAGCACCATAGGGAGAGTTGAACGAAAATAAGTTTGGTTGGGGCTCATCGTAAGAAATGCCCGAAGTGGGGCACATCAAATGTCGGCTGTAATAGTCAACGGTGCCGTATTCTTCTTCGAGTTTTCCCATCTTGAAGGATTGCACCATGATAATACCTTTGCCTTGTTTCATGGCCAACTGCATGGATTCTGAAATGCGGGGACGTGCATCGGGATTTACTTCCAGCCGGTCTATCACAATCTCTATGTCGTGTACTTTATAACGGTCGAGTTGAATGCGTTTTGTTAATTCCACCACTTCGCCATCTATTCTCACACGCAGATATCCCCATTTTTTTATTTGTTCAAAGAGCTCACGGTAATGTCCTTTTCTTCCTTTCACGACAGGCGCAAGGATTAGAATCTTTTGTCCCTGAAATTTTTCTAAAATAAGCTGAATGATCTGATCATCGGAATAACGCACCATCTTTTCTCCCGTCACGTATGAATAGGCATCCGAAGCACGGGCGTATAGCAATCGAAGAAAATCGTAGATCTCGGTGATGGTGCCGACTGTTGATCGTGGATTTTTGTTTACGGTTTTTTGTTCAATGGAAATCACCGGGCTTAGCCCAGTGATCTTGTC
>JBKJQG010000133.1:0-3833 GCA_046594925.1 Bacteroidia bacterium | reverse complement strand
CCGCATCGAAGATCTTGCCGGAAGGAGCCTTGCAATTGATCTGCGGAAGCGCTAACGGGATATTGGACCATGTGGAATCACAGGACATCATTACGTTTACAGGTTCCGCCAGCACGGGAATGATGCTCAAATCACATCCGCGTTTGACACAGGAAGCCGTCTCCTTCAACATGGAAGCCGACTCATTGAACTGTTGTGTGTTGGGAACAGATGCCGTTCCCGGAACAGCCGAGTTTGACATTTTCATCAAAGAAGTGCAGAGAGAGATGACTACCAAAGCCGGGCAAAAATGTACCGCCATTCGCAGAATTATTGTCCCTGAGAAATTAGTAGAAGACGTACAGATCGCACTGGGGAAAAGATTGGCGACCACAACCATCGGTGACCCGAATGTGGAAGGTGTGCGCATGGGTGCATTGGCGGGAAAATCGCAATTGAAAGAAGTCGCTGAAAAAGTAATGCAGTTGTCGAAAACACAGGAGATCGTTTTCGGGGACATGGAAAAATTTGAAGTGATGGGTGCAGACAAGAACAAAGGTTCATTCATGTCGCCCATTCTCTTCCTGAATAAAGATCCGTTCAAATTTCAGGATGTACACAACCTGGAAGCCTTTGGACCGGTGAGTACGATCATGCCGTACAGCACCATAGCAGATGCCATTGAATTAGCTAAAATGGGAAAAGGTTCACTGGTTTGTTCCATCGTAACCAGTGACGATAAAATCGCGAAGGAATTTGTGATCGGAGCGGCTTGCATGCACGGAAGAATTTTAGTGTTGAATGCCGATTGCGCAAAAGAAAGTACAGGACACGGATCACCGATGCCCTTGCTGACACATGGCGGCCCGGGACGTGCAGGCGGCGGAGAAGAGATGGGCGGAAAACGCGGCGTGTTCCATTATTTGCAGCGTACTGCTATACAAGGTTCACCAACAACCCTCACCAACATCACGAACAATTATCAATATGGTGGAAAATACATTCAGAACGACATTCATCCCTTCAAACGCTATTTCGAAGAGTTGGTGATTGGAGAAACTTTAATAACCGAAAAACACAAAGTGACTTTGGAGAACATCGAGGCCTTTGCTGAGCTGAGTGGAGATAAATTCTACGCACACATGGACGCCAACTCACTCGAAGGAACCATTTTTACAGGAAGAGTCGCTCACGGCTATTATATACTTTCAAGAGCCGCCGGCTTATTTGTGGATGCACCCAAAGGACCAGTATTGCTGAACTATGGAATTGACGAATGCCGTTTTACCAAACCTGTTTACCCAGGCGCAGAGATTGCTGTGCGTTTTACTTGCAAGGAGAAAATTGATCAGGAGAAAAAATCAGAAGAAGACATCGCCAAGGGAATCGTGAAGTGGCTGGTGGATGTTTATGATGAGACAGGAGAAACCGTTGCCATCGCTACCATCCTGACCATGGTCAAAAAGAAGAATCAAGACTAACATTCAACGAATTTGAAGTTCCGCCTTTCATTATTTCTTTTCACAATAATGAGCCTACACCAGTATGCTCAAGAAGGCTCCGTGATTGATTCACTAAAAAAGAAACTGAAAGAAGCCAAAACGGACATGAAGTTAAGCTATGCTTCAGACGTGCTGGCGAAAGAATACATGGGAGTGAACCCCGACTCCGGCATTCTCTACGCGAACAGATCCTTAGCAATTGCCAGAAAAATAAAACGGTACGAGTATCAGATTGATGCATTGGTCACGCTCGGCATCATTTATCGCGAGACCGGTGAATTCAACACAGCGCTCGAAAAACTCCATGAGGCTCTAAAAATTGCAGATGAGCAAAAAATCGATCCTTATTATTATGAGCGCATATACACCACGCTGAATTTAGCTTATACCGAACAAGGGAATTACACAGTCGGCATTGAATATGGTTTTAAAGCCCTCAAGCAGATTGAAAAGAATCACGATACCCTCGCCATGGCACTCGCAAATAACAACATCGCCAATACTTATTTTCAGATCAAACAATACCGTAAAGCAATGAAGCATTATACGATTGCTTTGGACTATGCGAATGCCATTCATGAGGAATACGGGCAAAGCCTTTTAACCGGAAACATCGGCAGCGTTTATTACGAAATGGAAGAGATGGACAGTGCAAAGATCTATTTTGACAAATTTCTCATTCTTGCAAGAAAGGTGCAAGACATGGGCGGAGAAGGAATGGCTTATATCAACCTTGGGAATTACTACCAGAAAAAAAATGATTACAAGAAGGCGATTGATTATTTCATCAAGTCCGAAAAAATATTTGCCGACCTGAAAATGCAGCCCAACCTTTCAGATGTCTATTTTAGTTTAGCTACCTCCTATTTTAAACTCAATGATCAAGTCAAAGCCGAGAGCTATGGAAAACAAGCTTTGGAGATCGCCATCAAGATCGGAAGCTTTCCGCACAAAGAAGCGGCTCATAAGGCGCTGAAAGACATTTATGAAAAGACCAACAATACGGACAAGGCTTATTTTCATTACAAGGAATACATTGCGGCACGTGATTCAATTTTTAATGAAAAAAATAAGAAAGAACAGTTCAAGGCAGAACTGGTTTATGAATACGACAAAAAGAAATACTCCGATTCCTTGAGTCAGGCTGTTTATGCCACTATGAAAGAGCAAGAGCTTGACATTGAAAGAGAGAAAACAAAAGCACAGAAAACATTCACCTACATTGCCGTCGGCATATCCTGCCTGCTTTTCTTTTTAGCTATCTACATTTTCAAGAATTACAAAGACAAGAAAAAAGCGAACAAGATCATCTCCGAGCAGAAAGAGCAGGTAGAGATCCAGAAAGAAGAGATTGAGTTGCAGAAGATCATTCTCGAAACCAAGAACAAAGCCGTCACCGACTCCATCTACTACGCCAGCCGCATCCAAAAATCGTTGTTGCCGACGGAAAAGTACATTGAAAGGAACATGAACAAACTGAGGAAAGACAAATGAGAAAGCAGCTGACTCTGTTCTGCTTTTTTATTATTGCTGCAGGGTTTGCTCAGTCGCAAAAGACAGACTCCCTCCTGGCCGTTCTTAAAAAAGCGACTCCTGACACTTCAAAAGTCAATCTTCTCATTTCATTGTGTACAGAATTTCGTCTGACAGGAGATCTCGACAAAGGTCTACAATACGGAAGCGAAGGCCTAAAGCTTGCAGAGGAGCTCCATTGGAAAAAAGGAGAAGGAGAAGCACTCATCAACATCGGGATCATTCAATGGAGCAAAGGCAATTACTCACAAGCCTTAAAGAAATACTTTGACGCACTAAAGAATTTCGAAGAATTGGGTGAAGAGAACCGAATAGCCAACGTCTTGGGCAACATCGGGCTGGTGCATTGGAACCAAGGTGATTACCCGAAAGCACTAACCTATTATTTCAAGTCACTCAAAATAAATGAGAAGATCAACAACAAACAAGCGCAGGCAAAGAACATTGCGAACATCGGGAATGTTTATTGGAACCAAGCCAATTATGACGAAGCACTGAAGTATTATTTCAAAGCGCTGAAAATTGCGGAAGAGATCGGCGACAAGAACGGCGTTTGCATAGATCATAGATCTCGGAAACATCGGATTGGTTTATTGGAACAAGAGGGATTACGAGCCGGCACTAAACTATCTTTTCAAAGCATTAAAGCTTGCAGAAGAAATGGAATCAAAAGGCCTGATCTCCGCCTGGAAAAGCAACATCGGAAATGTTTACAACACTCAGAAAAATTACGACAAAGCATTGCTGTATTATCTGGAATCGATGAAAACGGATGAAGAACTGGGAGATCAGAGCGGTGTGGCCACAACCTTGGGGAAC
>JBKJQG010000120.1:0-5823 GCA_046594925.1 Bacteroidia bacterium | reverse complement strand
TCTCCATCTCATTTTCAGGAATGTAGTTTTTGAATGCGTCTTTATTCAATACTCCGCCATTTTTCTTTTTTACTTTTTGCAGGTATTCTGCCACCATTTTTATTCCGTCCAGTTGCTTCTCCTGCTTCTTCAGCTCGTTGGTGAATTTCTCGTTCAGCACTTTATATTCCTGATAAGCTTTTAGCTCATCACCGGTCAATTTTGATTCATCCGTCAGGTCTTTGTATTTCTTCTTTCCTTTTTGAACAAGTCGTGTCAGTTCCGTAGCCTCGTTTCCGATATCGCCGTTCTTACCGCCCAGAAAACTCCAGCCGTTCACATCATCAATGTAGCCGTTTTTGTCATCGTCTATTCCATTTTCTGCGATTTCATCTTCATTCTGCCAGATCACACCTTTCAGATCCTCGTGATTCGGATCCACACCGCTGTCGATCACGGCAACAATCACGGTCTTGCTGACTTTTTTGCTTGCTGCTAGGGTTTTGTAGCCCTGTTCGGATCCCACTCCATAAACTTTATCGGCTTTCGGATCGAGCGTATGCCAGTTGGCCGGGCTTTTTTTCTGCGCCAGCAAAGAAGTGCTGAAGAGAATGCTCAGTGACAGGAGTATATGTTTCATAAGCGTTAATTTTAAATTGGTAGCACTAAAATATGGATAATTACCTGATTTATACTCATTCCACAGGGAAAGGTGGGGGATATTATATAAGTGGCAGCTAACGGGGATGAATGGGAGTTCGGTCTCAGCCCCTCATAAAAGGTTATGTGTGTAAGCACCACAAAAAAATCCTCCGGTTCACCGGAGGATTTAACAGACTTTATTCCTCAGAGAAGGAGGAAGGTTGGGGGAGGTCTTAACAGAACTCCTCAAAAGCCATTTTTAGGTTCTCTGCGATCATTTGCGCATTGCGGCCCTCAATGTGGTGACGCTCTACAAAATGAACCAATTTGCCGTCTTTGAACAGGGCAATTGCCGGTGATGATGGCGGATACGGAGCAAAATGCTTGCGCGCTTCTGCCACTGCTTCCGTGTCGAATCCTGCAAAAACAGTGGTGATTTTATCAGGGCGTTTATCTCCGGATACTGCTAGTTTCACTCCGGGACGGGCCGCTCCTGCTGCACATCCGCAAACTGAATTGACAACAACCAATGTGGTTCCTTTGCTGTTAATGGCTGCATTTACAGCATCAGGATTGGTAAGATCTTCGAAGCCAACTGCGGTAAGCTCTGCTTTCATTGGCGATACAATACTTTCTGGATACATGATATTTAGAAGTTTAAGTTTATTTATGGCTGAATTACATTGCAAATTTACGAAATAAACACAAAACAGAATACATTATCTATAGCTATATGATACTATCATCCAATTCGATATATTTGTTCTCCTTAAAATTCAAAAAAATGAAGAAAAATGCCGGAATTCTGACTGCAGTGCTTGTGATTGCAGCGACTGCAAGTTCCTTTGCTCAGACAAAACTCATCGAAAAAGTAAGCAGAAAAGGCTCGGAACTGGTCATTTCATACGAAAAATATAAGCTGGCCAACGGGTTGACCGTCCTGGTCCACGAAGACCATTCCGACCCGATTGTATATGTCGACGTGACCTATCACGTAGGTTCCGCACGCGAGCAGGAAGGACGTTCTGGATTTGCACATTTCTTTGAGCACATGATGTTTCAGGGCTCCGAACATGTGGGGGATGAACAGCATTTTAAGATAGTAAGCGAAGCCGGCGGAACACTCAATGGAACGACCAATTTAGATCGCACCAATTATTTCGAAGTTTTGCCTTCCAACCAGTTGGAAGTCGGGTTGTGGTTAGAGGCCGACAGGATGGGATTCTTGCTGGATTCCGTTACACAAAAAAAGTTTGAAGTGCAGCGTGCTACCGTGAAAAACGAACGCGGACAAAACTACGATAACCGTCCTTATGGCCTGGCAGGAGAAAAATCTTCAGCAGCACTTTATCCGGTAACACATCCCTATTCCTGGCTGACGATTGGGTACATTGAGGATCTAAACAGGGTAGATGTGAACGACCTGAAAAAATTCTTTATGCGCTGGTACGGGCCAAACAACGCGACTTTAACGGTATGCGGCGACGTAACTCCTTCGGAAGTGCTGAAGCTGGCTGAAAAATATTTTGGACCGATCGTGCGTGGACCGGAAGTAAAGCCCGCTTCTTTTCCGGCAATTGTTTTGGACAAGGACAGATACATTTCTTACGAAGATAACATCCGCTCTCCGATGCTGGATTTCTCTTTCCCGACTGTAGCATCCCGTTCCGCAGATGAAGCACCACTGGATGTTCTTGCTGATGTTCTTGCCGGCGGAAAGTCTTCCGTTTTTTATCAGAATTTTGTGAAATCACAGTTGGCCATGTCGGCAAATGCAGGGCATCCGACAGCGGAGTTGGCCGGGACGTTTGACATCAGCATCCGTACGTTTGAAAACAAGTCCTTGGCTCAGATGGATTCACTTGTGCGCTTTTCCCTGAAGGAATTTGAGAAGCGCGGTGTAACAGACGAAGATCTTGCAAAGTTCAAAGCAGGATTTGAAACACAGATGGTGAATTCATTGTCAAGCGTACAAGGCAAAGGTTCCATGTTGGCATCTTACGAGACCTTCACCGGCAACCCGAATTTCATTGTAAAAGAGATGGAGCGTTACAACAAAGTGACCAAGGAAGACGTGATGCGGGTTTACAATCAATACATCAAAGATAAACCGGCTGTCATCTTAAGTGTCTGCCCGAAAGGGAAATCCAACCTTGCTGCTAAGCCGGATAACTACACGCCAGCAGCTCGCAACGTGAATGCTCCGGAAGGTGCCGAATATAAAAACCTGGTTTACAACAAAGCGAAAGATACTTTCGATAGAAGCAAAAAGCCGGGAGCAGGCGCTAATCCTGTTGTAAAGGCACCGGCTTATTGGAAACAAAATTTCGATAACGGTCTAAAGGTCATTGGAGCTAAAAGCGATGAAGTGCCAACTACAACTTTGCAATTGAGTATTGAAGCTGGACACCGTTACGAGAAAAAAGAACAGTCGGGGATTTCTCTTTTGCTGGCCGGCATGATGAATGAGTCGACACAAAAACATACCGCTGAGGAGATTGGTGAGATGCTTGAAAAATTGGGCAGCAATGTGAGTGTGGGAAGTAACGGACAAGACATCGTCTTGTATGTTTCATCACTGACAAAAAACCTGGATGCTACTTTGGCGATAGCTGAAGAAATGCTTTTTCTGCCTAAGTTCGACAAAGATGAATTTGAACGCCTTAAGAAGCAGCGCTTGGAAGCCATTGTTAATCAGGTAACACAAGCTCCTACCGTGGCAAACAATGTTTATGCTAAATTAATTTATGGAAAAGATCACATCATGAGTGTTCCTTCCATGGGAACAAAAGAGACCGTGAGTGCACTCACCGTGGAAGACATTAAAAAATATTATCTGGAGAATCTTTCTCCTGGAATTTCGTCTTTGGTGATAGTGAGTGATGTGTCTCAGGAAACGATCACTCCGAAAATTAATTTTTTGAAAACCTGGAAAGGTCCAAAAGTTTTACATGCTGCCGAAGCAAAACTTCCGGTTAACGATAAAACAAAGATTTATTTCGTGAACAAGGACAGAGCACCGCAGTCGGAGATTCGCATCGGATTCATGTCCATGCCTTACGATGCAACCGGGGAGTTTTACAAATCTGGCATCATGAACTTTACGTTGGGTGGTGCATTCAACAGCCGCATAAATTTGAACCTGCGCGAAGCACACGGTTTCACTTATGGTGCCCGTTCGGCTTTTCAAGGAAATCAATTCGCCGGCCCCTACACGGCTAGTGCAGGTGTGAGAGGTGATGCGACCGACAGTTCGGTTGTGGAATTCATGAAGGAAATTAAATTGTTTGCCGACAAAGGCATCAGCATTGAAGAATTGTCGTTCACAAAAAACTCGATGGGACAGAGTGATGCATTAAAATATGAAACAGCGAATCAGAAAGCCGGTTTCGTAAAGCGCATCCTGGATTATGATTTGGACAAAACCTATACCGACAAACAAAATGAGATCTTGAAAGCGATTACCAGGGAAGAAGTCAATGCACTTGCTAAAAAACAATTGCAATATGATAAGATGGCGATCCTGGTGGTGGGCGACAAATCAAAAGTGCTATTGCCTTTGACAAAATTAGGATACGAAGTGATAGAGCTGGATGCAGACGGCAACGAGTTAAAAAGCCCCGATTTGAAAAAAGACGAGCTAAAAATGACGGATCGTCCTACGAACAATGATACCAATGGTACGGGTCCGAATGGAACGGTGAAACCTGCTGCGAGAAATACGGAGAATCCAAGGTAATAAGCTCGTTCTGATTCGAAGCAATCTATAAGATGAAAGAGTATAGAAGTATAAAAAGGTGGCGAGGGTCACCTTTTTTTCTGGAAGAAAGATTTCAGAAGTGCGGCACTTTCTTCGGCTAAAATGCCGGCAATGATTGTTGTTTTAGGGTGCAGCAAGTTGTTGCTGATGAGGTTGAATCCTCGTTTTGTATCCGCTGCGCCGTAAACAACTTTCCCCAATTGTGCCCAGGACATCGCTCCGGCACACATCACACAAGGTTCTAGCGTGATGTACAAAGTGCATTCGTTCAAGTATTTTCCATTCAGATAATTGGCAGCCGATGTGATGGCTTGCATCTCCGCGTGAGCAGTAACATCGTTCAGGCGTTCGGTCAGGTTGTGGGCCCTTGCAATGATCTTGTTCTGGCAAACCACCACAGCACCCACCGGAACTTCGTCTGCATCATAAGCCTTTTGAGCCTCTTTCAGAGCTTCGCGCATAAAAGATTCATCGCTGAATACTGTTAATTCCATTGGGTAAAGATAAGTCCTCTTGCCTCATTTTTATGCCCAAATGAAGCTTTATTTTTAGTAAATTTGACCTCAGACTTGGAATAATTCACCAATTCTAAAAATCTAAAATTCAACAAATTTTATATGTTAAGATCACATACTTGCGGAGAGCTCCGTATGTCACACGCAGGACAAACAGTAACACTGAGTGGATGGGTACAAGGAGTTAGGGATAAAGGGTCGTTGCTTTGGATAGATCTGCGTGACCGTTATGGAATCACACAAATTACCATTGAAACCGATAAAGCAGCAAAAGAACTGGTGGATGTGGCGCGTACATTGGGTCGTGAATTTGTGATCTCCGTAACAGGGACCGTGGCTGAACGGTACTCCAAATCCGATAAATTACCGACAGGCGACATTGAGATCAATCCGGTTAAATTGACTGTTTTAAATGCAGCCATCACTCCGCCATTTTCTATTGAGGACGAAACCGACGGTGGCGACGAACTCCGCATGAAATACCGTTATCTCGATTTGCGAAGGAATCCGGTGCGTAAGAATTTGGAATTGCGTCATCGCATTGCAATAGAAACACGCAACTATTTAGACAAGCTGAATTTCCTGGAAGTGGAAACTCCTGTATTGATAAAATCCACTCCGGAGGGCGCCCGCGATTTCGTGGTTCCTTCCCGTATGAATCCAGGCGAGTTTTATGCCTTGCCTCAGTCGCCACAAACCTTCAAACAATTACTGATGGTGGGTGGTTTTGATCGTTATTACCAAATCGTAAAATGTTTCAGGGATGAAGATTTGCGTGCCGACCGTCAACCGGAATTCACACAGATCGATTGTGAAATGGCTTTTGTGGAACAGGAAGATATTTTGAATACGTTTGAAGGACTAATACTTCACTTATTCAAAAGTGTCAAGGGTATTGATATTCCAACACTTTCAAGGATGACCTAT
>JBKJQG010000352.1:0-4900 GCA_046594925.1 Bacteroidia bacterium | reverse complement strand
ATCGAAACCTCTTTTCCCATGAAAAAATTCATTATTTGTTGTTTTGGACTATCTCTCCTTTTTTCCTGTAAATCGGAATGCAAAGATGAGAATTGCTTGAAAGAAGTTTCAGGGGCTTTGAACTCGGAAACTGTGAAAGCGCAAAATTCCGATCAGGAGGTTTCCTGCAAACTCACTACAGAAGAATTGCAGAAAAGAAAGGCTACCGTTCTGGAAAGTCTTAGGAACCAGATCCTGGAGAAAAAAGAATTGAAAGACGGTTATGCCTTTAAATTTTCGGGAACCGATAAAACTGCTGACGAGCTTCTGGAGTTTGTTAAAAGCGAACGATCCTGCTGTAATTTTTTCGTTTTTACACTTTCCTTCAGTGGAGATGGAAAAGAAACCTGGCTAAGCATGACCGGACCCGATGGCGCGAAAGAAATGATCGCCGCCGAGCTAAATCTTTAAATTTCTGAAAGAACCCAAATAGTCAATAATTAAGAACATGAACGGAACAAATCCCAAAGTAGACTGGTACTTTACAAAGAATAAGGATTGGCAAACGGAGATTGAGGTTATGAGAACAATCGCATTGGATTGCGGGTTGACGGAAGAGCTCAAGTGGGGCTGTCCTTCTTATTTATACAAAGGTGACAACATAGTTTTGATCCACGTATTTAAAGAATACTGCGCATACTTGTTTTTCAAAGGTGTTTTGCTAAAGGACAAAAAAAGCATTTTGATCCAGCAGACAAAGAATGTGCAGTCTGCCCGTCAGATTCGCTTTAAGGGTGTGAAAGAAATCGTGACGATGAAAGCGACACTGAAAGCATACATTCACGAAGCCATTGAAGTAGAGAAAGCGGGACTGAAAGTGCAGATGAAAAAGACCAAGGAGTTTGAAATGCCGGAAGAATTTGAGAAACGGTTAAAGAAGAACGCCGCCTTGAGGAAAGCCTTTAATGCTTTAACCCCCGGGCGACAAAGAGGATACTTGCTTTATTTTTCTTCGGCCAAACAAGCAAAGACCCGCGAATCGAGGATTGAGAAATACATTCCACAGATCCTTGTGGGAAAAGGAGTGGATGATTAGTAAATTTGTAAAAGAAAATCACAAAGCATGAATGCTAAAAAGAAATTGTCAGCCGACCAGCAAACGGAATTGCTGAAATTACTGAAAATTCGTTTTGAAAAAAACATGGGCCGTCACAAAGGAATTGACTGGACAAAAGTGCAAGTGAGGCTAGAAAGCAATCCCGAAAAATTGTGGTCGTTGGAGGAAATGGAAATCAGCGGCGGTGAACCGGATGTGGTGGGACAGGATAAAAAAACGGGAGAATATCTTTTTTATGATTGCTCGGCTGAAAGTCCAAAGGGAAGGAGAAGTTTGTGTTACGACCGCAAAGCTCTTGACTCAAGAAAAGAGCACAAGCCGACAAACTCGGTAATGGATCTTGCGGCAGAAATAGGCATTGAACTTTTAAATGAAAAACAATATCGGGAACTTCAAACGCTCGGCAACTTCGATGCCAAAACATCTAGCTGGATTGCAACCCCTGCCGAGATCCGCAAACTGGGAGGTGCTCTTTTTTGCGATTACCGTTTCGGCACTGTTTTCGTTTATCACAACGGTGCGGAAAGTTATTATGCAGCGAGAGCTTTTCGGGGTTCACTGCGCGTATAGCTATACAGATCAACAGCCCCCACCTCCGAAGTGAAAGTTGAATTCCTGTTTTACTTTTTCGCCTTTTGAATTTTTTGCCGGTTTCCAAGCCGGCATTTTTGCTATCGTCTCTTGAAGTAATTTTTCTGCTTTTGGATCGGGGCGCATGTTGGTCAGTTTAGCATCAACGATCTTTCCTTCCTCCGTTATGGTAAATGTCACCGTAACTTGGGGTTCCTTTTCGGGCATTTTTTTGATCAGGTTTTTCGAGAGATAGGTTGCGGCTCCGGTGTAACCGCCGGGATATTCCGCTTCGGAGTGAGGAACAACAGTGATGGTGGTCCAGCCGGTTACAAGGTCTCCGGTTGCGAGATTCTTTTTATAAGGATCCTTGTGTCTGAATTGAATGTTGATGCCGATGTCGGATCCCAGATCGGCGCTGAGGATGAGTTGTTTTTGTTCGGCACTCAGTTTGTTTCCGGAGGATTGTGCATTGACCACTTTGCCTTTTGACTTTACAGCAATACCGACCGTTACGTATTCTATGATGGCATTGTATCCTCCCAAAGGGTAGGCATAATACCCTAGACCATAATTTGCTTTTCTGTTTTCATCGAGTTGAAGACGTTCTTTAAAGGGAAATACCATGCTCTGCCAAAAATGGGCGGAGAGATCAGAGATCTGCTGAACGTCGTTCAGCTTCTCATGTGTTACCGTTGGATTGGGTCTGAAATTGGACGGATCTCCGAAGGTTTGGGAAAATGCCGAAGCGGAGATCAACAGTAAGAAGCTTGCGAATGTTTTCATGACGTTGGTTTTATTTCGGTTGTGTTGCTTTCATAGCGAGTACATATTTCTGAACAGCATTTTTTTGTTCGGCACTGAGGTTTGCTCTTACTGCCATGTCGTCAATGATGTTTCCCCATTGGTCTGCTCCATACCAATAAATGTTCGCCGCTCCATGGCAATTTGTGCAGGCGCCGGTCGTGTAAATGGAATGGCCTTCTTTTAGCAGCTCTAAGGTAACATCCTTATTCAGAAGTTGAGACGCGATGAGCTCCTCATTTCCGGGAGCTCGTGTTCCTTCCGCAGGCAGTACTAGTGGAAAAGGAGTTGTGTTGTTGTTTTGCGTTGCAGGTGTCGTTGTGGCAGTCGCAGTTGTTGCCTTTCTGGTGCTGCAGGACTGAATGACAAAAACAGTCGCGGCCAGGAAAAATATTTTTTTGCAATTCATTTTGTTTGTTTTCGTAACAACACAAATTTACTCCGGATCTCACAGCGATCTTGTTACTGAGTAGTTATTGGTTTGTTAATGACTTGTTAATGCCCGTTTTATCAGGTATAAATTGGTTAATTTTGATTCAAATGAAACGTACGACACTGTTTATTACCATCTCTTCCCTTGCACTGCTTGTGGTGCTGATCATTCAGGTGAACTGGATCCTGGAGACAGCAAAAGTGAAAGAGCAGATGTTCAATGAAAAAGCCAACATGGTGCTGGCAAGAACAACAGAAGCTCTTCTTTCTGATAAAACAACAACTAAAAACATGCAGGGCTGCATGGGCAAAAAAGAAAACCGCACCATCGACTCCTTGTTTACTTTCTACATGAACTTCTATAATTTTCATGTGGATTACAAGTTCGAGGTCGTTCAGCCCGCTGTTGATCCTTTTGCGGACGCCAGCGGGTTTTTAAATACGGTGAATGACGATCAGCAAGGTTGTTATCAGAAGAGTCTGAATGAGGTTGCAGATAAAAGTGGCTTGGAGTTAAAACTCATTTTTCCGGAAAAAAAACAATTCATTCTTGCAGAAATGGGGCCGCTATTCATCACGTCCCTGGTTCTTATTCTGGTCGTATTACTTCTTTTCTGGCGGACAAGCTCCTCGCTCATCAAGGAGAAGAAGATCGCGGAACATACGACGGACTTTCTGAACAACATGACCCACGAATTCAAAACACCCTTGACAAACATCTCGCTCGCCGGAAAAATGATGATCAAAGATTCAGCTTCGGGACAAGAGGAAAAAATAAAACATTATTCAGGAATCATCCTCGAAGAGAACGAAAAGCTGAAACTGCAAGTGGAACAAGTCTTAAGCATGACGGCTCTGGAAAGAGGCGAGATCCCTTTGCAGAAAATAGAAGTGGATCTGCATCAACTTATCCTCACTGCTGCAAAGAGCATGAGCCTTCAAATAGAAAACCGGAGCGGAAGTTTGACGCTCGATCTGGCTGCTGAAAGAATTGTTGTCATGGGAGACAGGATCCATCTCTTGAATGCAATTTGTAACTTGATCGATAACGCGATCAAATATTCGTCGGGGCCTCCTGAGCTAACGTTACAGACGAAGGACAAAGGAGATTGCTTAATCTTCACCGTTTCCGATCGTGGAATTGGAATTGAAAAGGAATACCAGAAAAAAGTCTTTGACAAGTTCTTCCGTGTTCCGACAGGGGATCTGCACGAGGTAAAAGGTTTCGGCCTGGGCTTGGCTTACATCAAGAAAATTGTCGAGCTTCACCTCGGAACCATAGACCTGGAAAGTGAAAAAGGAAAGACTACATTTATCATAACATTGCCCCATGTCTAAAGAAAAACTAAAAATACTTCTGGCCGAGGATGACCTTAATTTGGGAATTCTATTGGTTGATTATCTGGAGACGGAAGGCTTTGATGTGAAACTTTGCAAGGATGGTGAACTGGCTTTGAAAGCATTTCAGACTAGCTCTTTTGATCTTTGTCTGCTGGACGTCATGATGCCGAAAATGGATGGTTTCACACTGGCGAAAGTGATCAGGATGGCTGATAAGAAGATTCCGGTCATTTTCATAACAGCGAGATCTTCGAAGGAAGACAAATTGAAGGGCTACGATCTGGGCGCGGACGATTATGTCACGAAACCTTTTGATGAAGAAGAACTGCTCTGGAAGCTCAAAGCTTTAATTAGAAGAATTCCTGCGAATGCGTCGGTGGCAAGAGCAGAAGTTGTTCTGATCGGGAAATACTTTTTTGATTTCGACAATCAGTCCCTGACATTGAAAGAAAATACAAAACGTATCACAGAAAAGGAAAGCGATATCCTCCACTACTTATCAACCCATCGAAATAAAGTCATTAAGCGCGAAGATCTATTGAAAGAGATTTGGGGCGAGAACAATTATTTTTTCGGAAGAAGCTTGGACGTGTTTATTACCAAGATTCGCAAGTACCTGAAAGAAGATCCGAGCCTCACCATCGAAAATGTTTTTGG
>JBKJQG010000203.1:0-19928 GCA_046594925.1 Bacteroidia bacterium | reverse complement strand
CGCCAGCACACCCAGTCCTTGCTTAGCGACGACTGCTGCCAATGCCCCGAACACTCCGAATGGAGCAAAGGACATCACATAATTGGTGACCTTGAACATGATGTGAGAAACAGAATCGAAAAAGTCGACCACTATTTTTCCTTTACTTCCGATAGATGCAGCGGCAACACCAAAGAATAAGGCGAAAATAACGATGGGCAGAATTTCGTTCTTCGCCATCACATCCACGATACTTTCCGGTATGACGTGATTGATGAAATTCTTTGTGTCGAATTCTTTTCCTGCTTCAATTCCCACTACGGCATCGGCTGCCGGCTTTTCCAAATGCATTTTTTTCCCGGGAGCAAATACGTTCACGAGAACGAGTCCGAGTAAAAGAGAGATGATTGCTGCTGTAGTGAAATATAGAAGCGTTTTAATGCCAATCCTGCCGACCGATTTAAAATCACCCACTTTAGCAACGCCAACCACCAGCACAGAGAACACCAGGGGCGCAATGATCATCTTGATGAACCGCATGAAGATGTCGCTCAAGATGTGCAAGCTGGGTGCTGCATCTTTCCAAAAATAGCCAACGAGGATCCCCAGAAACATTCCGGCAAAGATCTGGATGATGAGTGATGGTGCTTTGAATTTCATAGAAACAAATATACACTTTGTAAAATAAAAAACTCCGCGTGTTGCGGAGCTTTATATAATTTGATTGGCGGTTATAACAAACTCACTATACAATCTGGGAACAAGCCCATGGCTATGATCATGGCTGCCACGACGAACAGCAAAAGCTTGTGGTTGCTTTCCACCTGGACCTCCGGGTCAATAGCTTCTTTAAAATACATCGCGATGATGAGCCGGAAATAATAATAAACGCCGATCAGAGAAGCGATGATGGCGATCAGAACAAGACCAACATTTCCTGCAACGAATGCAGAAGTAAAAATGTAATACTTTGCGAAGAATCCTGCTGTTGGGGGAATTCCGGCCAGCGATAACAAAGCGATGGTCATCACGATTGCCAGGAAAGGATTTGTCTTTGCGAGTCCGTTAAAAGAATCCACTCTGTCCGTCCCCCGTGCATTCGCGATCATGTTCACGATGCAGAATGTTGCGATAGAACCGATTGAATATGCTGCAGCATAAAATAAAATCCCGCTATTAGAATAACTGTTGCCGGCCAGCAAAGCCAGCAGCATGTAACCTGCATGAGCGACGCTTGAATAAGCCAGCATGCGTTTGGTGCTGGTTTGCACTACCGCAGTAATGTTTCCTACCAACAACGTGAGTGCAGCCATTACCCAGACAACGTTCTCCCAGCTTCCGTGCGCTCCAACAAAAGCGGTCGTGAACAATTTCAAGAATGCAGCAAAAGCGGCCGTCTTAACTATCGTAGCCATGAAAGCGGTAATAACGGTCGGTGCACCTTGATAGACATCCGGAGCCCAAAAATGGAAAGGAGCAGCAGAAACTTTGAAAGCCATTCCGATCAACATCAGCAAAACGCCCACATAAAAAATGGAAGAAAGTGTCCCGGTTGCCAGCGCGTCTGCAATTTCAGAAAGGTCGAATGATCCAGTTGCGCCGTAGATCAAAGCAATTCCAAACAACAAGAACCCGGTTGCAAAAGCACCCATAATGAGATATTTGAAAGCCGCTTCGTTGGAGGAGACATCGGTCTTGTTGCTTCCCGCAAGAATGTACATAGGAATAGAAAGGATCTCGATGCCCAAAAACAACATCGCCATGTTGTTGTAAGAAACCATCATTACAGCTCCCACCAAAGCGAACAGCACCAAGGCATAGTGATCGGTCATATTGGATTCTTCTTTGAAGAATCCTTCCGCCATCAGGAACCATAAAAAAGCAACGACAATGATCACGCCAGTGAATGCCACTGCGTAATTATCGAAGTGCATCATTTTATAATGCACCAGATCCGTGTTCCACTCGAACATGTTAAGAATGAATGCTGTGATAAGACCAAGCAGCACAAGAGGATACAACAGTTTCTTAAAACTGAAGATCTCCGCCAACAATGCGATCACGCCTAATGAAGAAAGTAATACCAATGCTTTCATATATAATAAATCTTTTTTGCCTTATCTCTCCTCCCCACTTAGGGAGGCTGGGAGGGGCCTTATTTTCCTAATGCTGTATTTAATCCTGCTACCAATTGATCTATGGATGGTGAAACAATATCGGTTAATGGTTTAGGGAACACTCCAAATACGATGATGGCAGCGCAAATAATTATCAATACAGCTTTCTCACTGCTCTCTAAAGGAGCAAAAGTGGAAGTGAGTGCATTGGTCTCGCCCAGCATTACCGATTGATAACTGCGGAGCATGTAGACAGCACCAAGGATGACAGATAAGCCTGCAAAAGCCGCCATTCCAGCGCTGAACTGATAAACCCCGTTCAGCAACAAGAACTCTCCAATGAATCCATTGGTCAAAGGAAGAGCAACTGCGCCCAATAATACAATTAAGAACAAGACTGCAAATTGAGGATTCACATTTCGAATCCCTCCCAATGTAGCGATCTCTCGGGTGTTGGTCCGTTTCTGAATAAGGTCAACGATGAAGAACAATCCGACCACGTTCACTCCGTGGCTCAGCATCTGAATCATAGCTCCCTGAATCCCTTGAGCATTCATGGACAAAATTCCGGCTGCGATCAGACCAACGTGAGCGATGGAAGAATAGGCGATCAACCGTTTTAGATCTTTCTGTACGATGGCGATGCAAGAAGCGTAAACAATTCCGCAGACCGCCAAACCGATGGCGACACCAGCATATTTATCAACTCCCAAAGGAGCCAAAGGCAACAACCAGCGGATCACTCCGAATGTTCCCATCTTTAACATGATCCCCGAAAGCATCATGGTACCTTGTGCAGGAGCCGTCACATAAGTATCGGGCTGCCAAGTGTGGAAAGGAAAAACCGGCATCTTTACTGCAAAGGCTATGAACATCGCCCAGAACACATATCCTTGATGAACCACGTCCATGCTTTGTCCTGCTGCGTACAATGCCGAAATGTCAAAACTGTGTTCTCCCGGAGTGCGCAGGTACAAATAGATCAACCCTCCGAGCATGAATAAACTTCCCGCCAGTGTATAAACAAAGAATTTGAAAGTGATTCTTGCCCTGTCTTCGCCCCCCCATAACAAACAGATAAAATAAATCGGAATCAGCGCAAGCTCCCAGAATACATAGAATAAGAATCCATCCAATGAAACAAAAACACCAATCAAGGCCATTTGCATGATCAGGATAAGAGAATAGAATGCTGAAGGATTTTTATAGTCGCTACGGAAAGAAGTAAGGATGATGACGGGAACCAAAAAGGTTGTAAGCAACACTAGCAGCATGGAGATTCCATCAATGCCTACATGGAAATTTATTCCCAACGAACGGATCCAGGCGCAGTTCCACTCAAATTGCATTGCAGCGGTGTGTTGAAATTTTGTAAGTGCAACTGCCGCGATGGCAAATTCAACGATGGATGCACCCAGCGCAATGGTCTTTACCTGCTGTCCTTTTACAAACAAAAGCAACAGCCCTGCAGCCAAAGGAAAAAATATCAATAATAATGTGATCATATTTTTTTAATTCTAAATCCTAATTTCTATTTATTCTTCGCAATTGAGATTAACAATCAATCCCCAGCCCCTCCCGATAGCTATCGGGATTCAAAGGGGGAATTAAAATAACTGTGTGAACAAAATCAGTACGATACTAATAACCATCACAAAAATATAAAAGCCGATATTTCCGGTCTGAGCGAGACGGATGGTGCCACTCATCCAATTCACAGCCGATCCGACGCCATTCACCAAACCGTCCACAATCTGATTGTCGACCATTTTATAGAATGCTTCAGAAATAAAGTTCAAAGGTTTTGTAATGAGACGATCATAGATTTCATCCACCCAATATTTGTTATAAACCAATTTGTGTGAAGGAGTTAGCTCCTCGCCTTCTGCAGGAGGCAGTACTGCTTTCTTAACATACACCGTGTAAGCATAATAAATGGCAGCAGCCATAACAACGGTGGCAAGACCCATTAAGATGTATTCCGTTTCGTGCGATAAGTGGTGAACGATGCGGAAAGAAGAAGCTTCAAACACAGGACTTAAAAATTCCTCGAGGTAATGGGTCCCGTGCAAAGCAGCGGGGATGCCGATCAATCCGCCGACTAATGAAAGAACAGCCAATACGATCAAAGGAAGCGTCATTGATTTTGGTGATTCGTGCAAGTGGTGTTCTTGTTCGTGTGTGCCTCTGAATTTTCCGTGGAAGGTCAGGAAGTACAAACGGAACATGTAGAAAGTCGTCATCGCTGCACCAAGAATTCCAGCAAACCAAAGCAATTTGTTATGTTCGAAAGCGTGTGCTAAAATCTCGTCCTTAGAGAAAAAACCAGAAAAAGGGAAACAGCCTGCGATGGCCAAGGTTCCCATCAGGAAAGTAAAGTGCGTGGTCTTGATGTGTTTTTTAAGTCCTCCCATTTTTCGGATATCCTGCTCCCCGCTCATTGCGTGGATAACACTTCCTGCACCGAGGAACAGCAAAGCTTTGAAGAAAGCATGAGTCATTACGTGGAAAACAGCACCAGTGTATGCACCCACCCCGAGCGCAAGGAACATGTATCCCAATTGTGATACAGTAGAATAAGCCAGTACTTTTTTAATGTCGTTTTGAGCAAGCCCAATTGTTGCGGCAAACAGAGCTGTACAAACACCAATGATTGCAACAACATTCATTGCATCTGGAGAAAGCGTGTAGAGAATATTAGAACGCGCGATCATATAAATCCCTGCTGTCACCATCGTAGCTGCGTGGATCAAAGCCGATACAGGAGTCGGGCCCGCCATGGCATCCGGCAGCCAGGTATACAACGGAAGCTGAGCACTTTTTCCCATCGCCCCGATGAACAGCAATAAAGCAATCACGGTTACCGTAGTATTTCCGGAACCCATGTTCTTAGCTTGTTCGAACACATCGTGGTAACCGATGCTTCCGAAAGTAACGAAGATCAAGATAATTCCCAATAAAAAGCCCAAGTCCCCTACCCGGTTCATTACGAATGCTTTTTTAGCTGCGTTGTTATAAGCCGTATTCTTGAACCAGAAGCCTATGAGCAAGTATGAACACAATCCAACGCCTTCCCAACCTACGAACATGATGAGGTAATTGGAGCCCATTACCAATAACAACATGAAGAAAATGAAAAGATTCAGGTAAGCAAAGAAACGGGAGAACCCTTCATCGTGGCTCATGTAACCGGTAGAATAAACGTGGATGAGGAATCCGATACCAGTAATGATCAGCAAGAACAAAGAAGACAAAGGGTCAATCAAAAAAGAAAACGGAATGGATAATTTTCCTGCAGAGATCCAATTGAATAATTCGATGGTGTGTTCTTTCTGAGCACTTCCTTTCAATTCAAAGAAGATGCCGAGAGCAATGGCAAAGGAACCGAGGATCACTCCACTGCCGAGGATTCCGACAATCGCCTTCGACAATTTTTTTCCGAACAACCCGATGATGATGAATCCGATCAAAGGAAGAAGCGGCACTAATCCAACTAATTTTATCATACTCTGTTTTTATTTTTGTTCCGGCAGATAAATCTGCCGGCAATGAATTACCACTTTAACTTGTTCAGCACGTTGATGTCGGACGATTTTGTATTTCTGTAAACCATCATCAGGATGGCCAGGCCGACAGCAACTTCCGCGGCAGCAACTGCCATGATGAAGAATACGAATACTTGTCCTTTACTGTCGGACAAATAGCTTGAAAATGCCACCAGCAATAAGTTCACAGCATTCAGCATCAGCTCGACCGACATGAAAATGATTATGGCATTTCTTCTAACCAAAACTCCGGCAACACCGATCGTAAAAAGCACGGTGCTTAGAAGAATGTACCACTCAATTGGAATTACTTGTATTGCGCTCATATTTTTTTGTTAAATGACCGATGTCGGACGAAGGCCGTCTGATACCACTCACGTTTATGTTTTTAGTACTCTATTATTATAAAATCTTTTAATCAATTTTTCTTTTTATTAGCAAATGAGTACATAACCAAATTATTTTATGTTCTTTTTTCCTAGCATAACTGCTCCGACCATTGCAGACAACAACAGAATGGATGACAATTCAAAGGGAAGCAAAAAGTCGCGGAACAAGGTCTGACCCAAGTTCTCGATCAAGCCGATGTTTGCATCAAAAGTGTTTGTGGCCTGGATGGCAGAAGCGCCTTTCAAAGCACCCACCAAAACGATCAACAATAGTCCGGAAGCAACTACTGCCGAAGTTTTCAGCCAGATCCCTTTGTGAGGTTCTGTTTCCTTGTTCAGGTTCAACAACATGATCACGAAGAGGAAAAGCACCATGATGGCTCCGGCATACACGATGACGTGCACCGCTGCAAGGAACTGTGCGTTCAGCAAAACATAATGTCCGGCGATCGCGAAGAAAGTCATCACCAGGTACAAGACGCTGTGAATGGGATTTTTAGTTCCTACAACTCCCACTGCGAACAGGAGTGCAAGAAACGTGAGCAGGTAAAACAAGTAGGTTGTGATCATATAATTAGTGGTGACCTTTTTTAACTTTAGTGTTGTTATCGTATTTCTGATTGTGCTGATATTCTTTGTGCTGTTTGAACTCCTTTACCTCTGGCGTTTGGCGCTGTGTTAAGTCGATCGGATTCTCTTTCTCTTCCACCAAAATGTCTTTGCCATAAATGAATTCTTTGCGTGTATAAAAGCTGTCCACTTTCCTGTCGGTTAAGAAAATAGCTTCTTTAGGACAAGCTTCTTCGCAGTCGCCGCAGAAGATGCAGCGCAGCATGTTGATCTCGTATTTAGCAGCATATTTTTCTTCGCGGTACAATTTCTCTTCTCCGGGTACACGCTCTGCAGCGGTCATGGTGATGGCTTCAGCCGGGCAAGCAACGGCACACAATCCGCAAGCTGTGCAACGTTCCGCGCCATTCTCATCGCGCTTCAAAACATGTTGTCCGCGATAAATACCGCTGAATTTACGAGTCTGCTCCGGATATTTGATGGTTGCTGATTTCTTGAAAAGGTGGGTAAAAGTGATCCACATACCACTAAAAATGGCAGGCAGATACATCTTCTCGATGAGCGTCATCTCCTTTTTTGATACAACCTGTGATCTACTTGTTAACATTACAAATACGAATTATTACGAATTTACAAATACTGTTTTAAATCTTTTATCTTCTTCCCAATTGCCTATCTTTTTTTCAATTGCCTACTGCCTATTATTTAGAAAAGTAGTTCATTATCTCATGACGCATCATCCAAGCACCGGTCAATACCATATTCAAAATCGACAGCGGAATCAGAACTTTCCAACCCAAATTCATCAACTGATCGTAACGGAAACGCGGCAAAGTCCAGCGAACCCACATGAAGAAGAAGATGAATCCCACGATTTTCATGAATAAGAAAACGAATCCTAAAATGGCCAGCCAGTTTGGATCATGCACCCAGCGGCCAATCAAAGGCATGTTGTAACCGCCGAAGTAGAAAGTAGAGATCACTGCGGAAGAGATGAACATGTTGATGTATTCAGCGAACAGGAATAATCCTAATTTCATGGAGCTGTACTCAGTATGATAACCACCCACCAATTCCGTTTCACATTCTGGTAAATCGAAAGGAGCACGGTTCGTCTCTGCGAAAGCGCAGATGATGAAGATCAAACATCCTAAGGGCTGAACCAAAACGTTCCAGTGCCAGCTGTGTTGTTGAGCTGCAATTTCAGCAGTGCTTAACGTGCCAGTATACATAACCAAAGCGATGATGGAAATTCCCATGGCCACTTCGTAACTGATCATTTGTGAAGATGCGCGGATAGCACCGAGCAAAGAATATTTGTTGTTGGATGCCCAGCCTCCGATCATGATGCCGTAAACACCAATGGAAAGCACACCAAACAAATAAAGAATTCCGATGTTCACATCGGCGATCTGCAAAGGATAATCTGTTCCGCCGATATTAATGGATTTTCCCCAGGGAATAATTACGCCTGTCATACAAGCGGTGAGCATACATAATCCTGGGCCAATAATGAAAAGCAATTTATTGGAAACGCTTGGGATCACCTCTTCTTTCATGAACATCTTAACCGCATCGGCAAGAGGTTGCAGGATCCCGAAAGGACCTGCTCTGTCGGGACCAATACGGTCCTGAAGGAAGGCTGCAATCTTTCTTTCAGCGTAAGTGCTGTAGGTCGCCACCAACAATGTGATCGAGAAAACAATCAACACCAAAATGATCTTATATATCAGAAAACTTAATTCCATAATTCTTATTTTTTTTCGTCAGATAAATCAAACGGTAATAACGTTATTTTTTTCGCGTCGGATAAATCCAACAGTAATCTATTTCTTTCCAGAAATTTGTTTTTGTTGCTTGCCGATATCCAATTTCAATTGCGCTAAATTCTCATAATGATTTTGAGAAATAACAGAATGACGATCGATGTGTGTCGGTTTCTCGATCACCCAATCCTTAGCATCCTTTTTCTCAAAACGACAATCGTTGCAGATCCACTCGATGGCTTCACCCCATTGATCTTTGCGGGAAGTTACACGCAGCACGTCGTTACCTTTCATCCAGATGGCCACCTTGCCTGAACATTTTGTACAGTTGCGGTGAGCATCCATTGGCTTCGTGAACCAAACGCGGCTCTTGAATCTCCAGGTTCTATCGGTAAGTGCTCCAACCGGACAAACATCGATGACGTTTCCTGAAAAGTCGTTGTCGATCGCCTTAGAAATATAAGTGCTGATCTCAGAAGCATCGCCACGGAACAACATTCCTTGGTAACGATTGTTTGTGATCTGATCGGCCACTTTGATACAACGGAAACACATGATGCAGCGCGTCATGTGCAACTTGATGTAGGGGCCGATGTCAATTAAGTTGAAAGTCCTTCTGGAAAAATCGTAACGTGTTTTCGCCAAACCGTGTTCGTAACCGAGATCCTGTAAGTGGCATTCTCCGGCCTGATCGCAGATCGGACAATCCAAGGGGTGGTTGATCAATAAAAATTCCACTACCCCTTTTCTTGCTTCCAACACTTCAGGAGAGGTGATGTTCACCACTTCCATCCCATCCATCACATTTGTCCTGCAAGAAGCAACCGGTTTTGGCATCGGGCGCGGATCTTTTTCAGAACCTTTTGTTACTTTAACTATGCAAGTGCGGCAATATCCACCGCTGGTTTTTAATTTCGAATAATAACACATCGTCGGAGGAGCAACTTTTGCATCCACCTCAGGGTTTTTCTCCACAAGCATTCTTGCCGCTTGCAAGATTGTTGTTCCATCGGGAACTTCAATCATGTGACCATCTATCGTAACTTTTGCCATTGTTTATCTTTTACAATTATGCTCCCGCTAATTGATGAACGGAATAATAATGTTTAACGTCTTTAATCTTTTCAGGATGGTTGATGTATTCTTCAAACTCCGCACGGAAGTGACGGATGGCACTTGCCACAGGCCATGCCGCGGCATCACCTAAAGGACAAATGGTATTCCCTTCAATTTTTCTCTGAATGTCCCAAAGCAAATCGATGTCGCTTGGTTTTCCGTGACCGTCCACAATTCTGTGAAGAATTTTTTCCATCCAACCTGTTCCTTCGCGGCATGGAGAACATTGTCCACAGCTTTCATGATGATAAAAACGAGCAAATGTGTAAAGATTTTTTACGATGCTAGTTGTATCATCGTAAACGATGAACCCACCAGAACCAAGCATAGAGCCTGATACAAAACCCCCTTCACTTAAGGATTCGTATGACATCAAACGAGGTTCGCCTTTATCTGTTTTCAAAATTAAATCGGCAGGCAAAATAGGAACAGAAGAGCCTCCAGCAACAACTGCTTTTAGTTTTCTTCCATTGATAATTCCACCGCAATATTCTTCTGAGTAAATAAATTCTTCAACCGGTAATCCTAATTCTATTTCGTAAACTCCCGGTTTGTTGATGTGTCCGGATGCAGAAATCAATTTTGTTCCGGTACTTCTTCCGATGCCGATCTTCGCGTATTCGTCGCCGCCCATCATGATAATAGGACAAACTGCCGCAATCGTTTCTACGTTGTTCACTACTGTAGGACAACCATACAACCCCGCGATTGCCGGGAATGGCGGTTTGATCCGCGGGTTTCCGCGTTTTCCTTCTAGTGATTCCAACAAAGCTGTTTCTTCTCCGCAGATGTATGCACCGCCACCAACCTGCACGTAGCAGTCGTGAGAAAAATCCGAGCCTAAAATATTTTTTCCGAGCAAGCCCGCTGCATATGCTTCTTCCAGGGCCTTTTCAAGGATCCGTGCAACATAAAAATATTCTCCTCTGATGTATATGTATGAAGTTTTTGCGCCCAATGCATAAGAGGAGGTGATCATTCCTTCAATTAACAAATGAGGAATAACTTCCATTAAGTAACGGTCTTTGAATGTTCCCGGCTCCGATTCATCAGCATTACAAACAAGATAACGCTCAACACCCTCTGGCCTTGCAAGGAAACTCCATTTCATTCCCGTAGGAAAACCCGCACCACCACGGCCTCTCAGCCCTGATTTTTTTACTTCTTCAAGAACATCGCTGGGCTGCATTGTTTTCAATGCTTTCTCTACGGAGGCATATCCACCATGTTGGCGATACACGTCGAGTGTTGCGATTCCCTGAACTTTGTCGTTATGTATTAATAATTTTTTTCCCATAGACCTCACCCCCAGCCCCTCTCCAAAGGAGAGGGGGGAAGGATTTCATTTTAGTTTATGTTTTTTGTTCTAATCAAAATGTTTTTTGCCGTTGGTGTTATAATGTATTTTTATAATCCATGTCTGTGTAACTTCTTTGCTTTCCTGCTGCACGATATTCTTCTAATAAATTATCTACTTTTTCAAACGTCAAATTTTCGTGGTATGATGCTCCGCATTGTAACAATGGAGCTGTTCCGCAACTGCCTAAACATTCAACAGTTTTAATAGTAAACATTCCGTCTTTTGTTGTTTCGCCTTCTTTTATTCCTAATTTTTTCTCCAAATGTTTTACAATATCTTCTGCCCCACGTGTCCAGCAAGAAGAAGTGCGGCACACTTCAAGCAAACATTTTCCAACCGGTTTCAAATTGTACATCGAATAGAAAGAAGCTACTTCGTATACTTCAATTGGTTTGATGTTTAAAATGGACGCAACATAATCCATTGTTTCCGGACTTAACCATCCTCCAAATTCCGCTTGGGCAATATGGAGGATCGGCAACAAAGCCGACTTGTGTTTGCCTTCTGGATAACGCTTAATCATCTTGTGAACCAAGGCAAGCGTTTCTTCGTTGAATTTTATTTCTTGTGACATTATACTTTTTTTGACCTCACCCCAACCCCTCTCCAAAGGAGAGGGGAGAGGCTCCGATTTTATGTTTTTTTACTGCCCGTAGGTCTTGTGATTTTTGATCTTCTCCATGGATTTGGCATCAAAGCCTTTTGTTCCGCCCATAAAAAATAACACTCTGTTGTCTTCCGATGAATGCACCATGAACATGTATGCTCCGGCCTGGTACTCTGCGCTTGCAACATACACGACATCTTTTCTTTTTTCAATGATGGCTTTTGCTACTTCTGCTTTTGTTACAACTTTGTATTTCCCGGGATTGTAAGCGGCTTTCATTTTTGCGGCATCTCTGCCATTGTCATTCAAATCTTCATCAACCACCCATAATTCTTTCTTAGCAAGTCCGCTATGATCCAATGTCGGCACCTTCCAGCCACCAATTTGAGCATCCTTCAAACCTGGAATCGCTAGAATGGCATTCATCTGTCCGACTTGGCGAATGAATTCTGCTCGTTCGTCTTGTATCGCCATTTCAACATCAATGAATGTATACATCATTCCGTCTGTTGGCTTCAGTCTTTTTACCTTTTTTACATCTTTCGTAAGCATCAAACCATCGCCAATGGTTTTTGTCCTTGTGCGGGTTGAACCACCCGCAGTAGATGCCATTTGGGTGTTGGACATGATGAATGTCCGGGACTCATTATTCATGATGTAAGAAAGAATGTAGTTCTGTGGATTTGCTTTTACGTGAGCATCAAGTTCCGACAATTTGATCACCTGGAATTTACTTACAGTCCAATAAGCGGTCATGATCTCCCCGGCAGACTTGTTTGTTGCTTCGTCATCGCTGATCGCAACAATAACGGTTCCGTCTTGTTTCATTTTTTCAAACTCCGCAACCTTTGCACCGGTAAATTGCGCAAAAGCGATGCTTGTTGTTCCAATAAATACTGCAGCTACTATCGTTCTGATTTTCATGTTAATAATTTAGGCGTCTAATTCTCCAGCAATCACATTCATGCTGCTCATTGTTAAAATGGCGTCGGATAACATTCCGCCCTTGATCATTTCGCCATAAGCCTGGTAATAAATAAAACAAGGCCGGCGCATGTGCAAACGGTAAGGTGTTCTGCCCCCATCACTGATCAGGTAATAACCCAACTCTCCGTTGCCGCCTTCTACTGCATGGTATACTTCACCTGCAGGAATTTCAGTTTCACCCATCACAATTTTAAAGTGATAGATCAATGCTTCCATGTTGTTGTATACTTCTTCTTTTGGAGGAAGGAAGAACTCAGGAACATCTGCATGAAAAACTCCGGCTGGTTCCCTTTTGATTTTTGCAATTGCTTGGTGGATGATCTTAACGCTCTCCCACATTTCCTGCTGGCGCACCATGAAACGATCGTAAGTATCGCCTTGTGTTCCCACCGGAATTATGAAATCAAACTCTTCGTAAGAGGAATAAGGATTCATCACGCGTACATCGTAATCAACTCCTGCTGCGCGCAAGTTCGGACCAGAGAAGCTATAGTTGAGTGCACGCTCTGCAGATATTGGTCCGCAGTTAATTGTACGGTCCATAAAAATTCTATTTCTCATTAAAAGATTTTCAAACTCTTTTAATGCTGGAGGAAAGTCAACTAAAAATTTATCCAGTAAGTCCCAAGCTTTCGGAGTAAAATCTCTTTCCAATCCACCGATACGGCCGATGTTAGTCGTTAAGCGGGCTCCGCACAATTCTTCATAGATATCGTAAATGCGTTCACGCATCTGGAAGATGTAAAGGAATCCTGTCATTGCACCGGTATCCACACCGATAACGCTGTTACAGATAACGTGATCGGCGATACGAGCCAACTCCATGATGATCACGCGCATGTATTGTACACGTTTCGGAATCTCAATGCCCATCAGCTTTTCAACCGTCATGTGCCAACCCATGTTGTTGATTGGAGAGGAACAATAATTCAAACGGTCGGTGATGGGAGTAATTTGGTAGTAGGGTCTGCGTTCTGCTAATTTTTCAAAAGCACGGTGAATGTATCCAACCGTTGCTTCAGAGTCCATAATGATCTCCCCGTCCATTTTCAAAACGTTCTGGAAGATCCCGTGGGTTGCGGGGTGTGTGGGTCCGAGGTTGAGCGTTGAATATTCGCTCTCGACAAGTTCTTGGTTTGTATTTTGTTTTTCTTTACTCATTGTGTTCTTTAAAGTCAAAAGTTTTAAAGTCAAAAGTCAAAAAGACTTTATCCCATTTTTTTTAAGTTTACTATTATTGATCCAAGGACTTTGGAAATCTCAAGTAATTCTTTTTTGTCATTTTTCAAGACATTTATATCCAAATCGTATCCCTCCTCAATCACACTCATCCAAAAATCCGTCTCATTTGCCGAACGAAGGGATATTTCATAAAATCTAATCAACTCCCGCCGCGTACTGCTTGCTTTCCCCTCCCTCACGTTTGCGCCAACCGAAGTCCCGCTTCTTAATAGTTGATCTCTCACCGAATAATCGACTCCGAGTAACTTTAACACACCTGTCAGCTTGATAATTCTAACCGCAAATTTTCTTGTGCGTTCTCTAATGTCCTTTTCGTATTCCATTAACCATCTCCAGTTCCCCCAATGTTAATGTTAAATTATTTGTTCATTTCTTCCTTCTTTTGACTTTCCCCTCTTTTGACTTTCTTTCTTCCTTCTTCTTTTGACTTTCCCCTCTTTTGACTTTCTTCCTTCCTTCTTCTTTTGACTTTCCCCTCTTTTGACTTTATTATCTGCCAAACATTTTATCGTCTTTATCTTCGCGCGTTCCGTCTTCCAAAGCATACTCTTTTCTCATCGGGAAGTATGTCATTTCATCCATGTTCAGGATGCGTTTCAAGTTCGGATGGCCTCTGAAAATGATCCCGAAGAAATCGTATTCCTGACGCTCCATCCAATTGGCCGCAGAAAAAACAGGCGTGATGGAAGGAACATTCACATCGCTACTGCTGAAATATATTTTTATGCGGATGCGTAAATTTTTCGGGAGGTTATGAAGCTGATACATGATCGCGAATTCCCGTCCTTGGTTCTCAGGATAGTGAATGGTCGCCATTGTGGTCAGGTACTGGAAAGCCAGCTCTTCATCTTTGTAAAGGAAATCAACCACGTCGCAGATGAGTTCTCTCTTTACAACGAACTCCGGATAATCCAAATTCATTTTCGAAGAAAGGAATCCTTCTCCGAATTTCGTTTTCAGTTTGCTTTCAACTATAGTTAATAATGCCTGTGTATCCATTCAGTCTTTATTCTACTTTAATTTAATGATCATCCCGTTAACTTTCTTTTCCGTGCCGTCCTGAGAGACCTTTACTTCTTCGATCAATATTTTACCTCCGACAATTCTTTTTTCTTTTATTAGTTTGTCTACTGCTTCGGTGTTAGCCTCACTGAAGGCTCCGCCGATGTTCTGAAAATCCACAAAAACCGAATCTTTCCCTTCTAAAGGAACCACCAGCATACTTATAATAAACGAAACAATTTTTACGTTTTTTTCCACAGGGACTATATCTTTTTTGCATTTTTTGAACTCGTCAAATGTCATAGTGGAGTTTCCTGATTTTCCACAAAAAGTGAAAGTCGGTCCCGCAGCTTCTTTTTGTGAAAAGGCAGTCAATGATGTCAGTCCGGCAATAAGTAAAATAAGTATCTTTTTCATATTATTTTAGGGTTTTAAAGTTCCAATGCTTTTACTCCATTCCGTAACTATTCAACAAGGCTTTGTATTCCGGAGAATCTCTTCTTCTGATCGATTCTGATTCTACTAATTTCTGAATCTGTAAAATGCCGTCCAATACTTGCTCTGGGCGGGGAGGGCAACCGGGAATGTAAACATCCACAGGAATGATTCTGTCGATTCCTTGAAGCACGCTGTATGTGTCAAAGATTCCACCACTGGAAGCACAGGCACCCATTGAAAGCACCCATTTAGGTTCTGCCATTTGTTCGTAGACCTGTTTTAAGACCGGAGCCATTTTTTTAGAGATGGTTCCCATAACCATTAGTAGATCGGCCTGACGCGGAGAGAAGCTCAAGCGCTCTGCTCCGAAACGGCCCAAGTCATATGTGGAAGCCATGGTCGCCATGAATTCAATCCCGCAGCAGGATGTTGCGAAAGGCAATGGCCACAATGAATTGGCTCGTGCCATCCCTACGACCTTGTCGATACGGGTCGCAAAAAAACCTGGCCCTTCAATGCCCGGAGGCGCATCTGCATCTAAATTTACGTTTGTTTTTTCTTTACTCATTATACAGATAACGAATTAAAACGAATTTTACTAATCTGTGTGTTAAAAAACTAGTTAAGTGTAATAACCATTCCAGGAACTTGCTTTGCGGCCTTTCCGCTCTGCACCACTTCTACATTTGTGATCTCTATTTTGTCTCCTAATTTTTTCTCAGCTTGCAATTTTTCAATCATGTCCATTGCCCCTTTTGTAAAGGCGTTTCCTTTGGCAGGAAATTCAACAAACACAAACTCTTTTTTTTCCTTTTTTTTGATCGTCACAATGAACGAGCTAACGGATGCTGCTTTATCCAAAGTAACGATTTCCTTTTTGCAGGCCAAAAATTCATCCCAGGTCATTGTTATGTCTCCTGTTTTTCCGCAAAAGGAAAAAGCGGGCTTCTCCTGGCCTGTTGCCTGAAATGAAACTAAAACAAAGAACAATAGACTTACAACATACTTCATCTTTTCAATCCCCTTACCCCTTTTTAAAGGGGAATTTGTTCTACCACTATTTATAATTTGAATTTCCGCTGGTTTGTAAATTCATAAAACTTAAACCCCTTATCACTCCCATTTAAGAGCGCCTTTTTTAATGATGTAGTAAAAGCCTACCAGCAGGAAGCCCACAAACGTGAGCATTTCCATGAATCCCGCCAAGCCAAGCTCCCTGAAATTCACGGCCCAAGGGTACATAAAGATCACCTCCACATCGAACAAGACGAAGAGTATGGCAACCAGAAAATACTTGATAGAAAACGGCAAACGGGCGTTTCCCTGCACCTCGATACCGCACTCAAATGTTTCGGATTTGATCTTTGATTTCTTCTTAGGCCCCAGCTTGTGTGTAAGGAATAACATGAACATCACAAAACCAACGGCAACTAAAAACATCAAAGCGATTGGAACAAAATCAACAGGAGTACTTTGAACGGCTAAGAGCATATAATGGGTTTTTCTTTTCGACCTCAATTTTAGGTATTTCTTTTGAAATAACCCAAGTTTTGCCCACAAATTTATGGTTTTATGCGGGCATGAAGAACAAACCGGGCATTATTTAGACTGAATCCAATTTATTGCTGTTGAATTGCAAAGAAATACAAATAAAAAAGCCCTGTCTGAGGGTGCCAGACAGGGCTTAAATTTTTTAATTTTATTAGTAAACAATGATCTTTTTCACGACTTCATTTTTATCGCTGGTCAAGGTGATGGTGTAAACGCCTTTTCCGTAATCTACAACACTTAATTTTTTGTTGTATGATCCGGCATAATCCTTCACCTCATCCTTAAAGATCAGCTGCCCCAAGGCATTCGTCAACTCTACTGTATAGGTTCCTTTTCCCTTGGAATTGAATGAAATGTTGAAGTTCCCATCGTTCGGATTGGGATAAACACTCAGACCAAATGGATTGCTCAGATCTTCTATACCCACATTCGTAACCACTTGCGGTGCAGATGCAGCAGATGAACAAGAGCCGGAAGTTACAACAACTGTGTACGTTCCGTTCACTGTGTAAACATAGGTTTGAGCAGTTGCTCCGGCGATCAGAACACCATCCAGATACCATTGATTTCCAGTCGATGAACTTGACGTCAATGTATCTCCTGATACGGAAATAGTCGCTGCCGCCGGTGTTGGATTCACAACCATTGTAATGCCAGGACTGGTTGCAGATGTCGGACTTGCACAAGCATCACTTGATGTGATGACACAAGTTACCACATCGCCGTTAGCCAAAGAAGTTGATGCGCATCCAGGGGTTGTACATGAGAGCGCAGAGTTCACCATCCATTGATATGTCGGACTTGATCCTCCGTTCAAAACGTTTGATGTAAAGAAAACTGAGTCGCCTTCACAGATCGCTCCTGAAGGGCTTGCAATAATGGTAACAGAAGGCGTCACCACCGGATTTACCGTCATGGTAACTGCATTGGATGTTGCTGTTGTCGGACTTGCACAGTTTGCATTCGATGTTAGGATGCAAGTAACAATATCTCCATTAGCAAATGTTGAACTTGTGAATGTTGTTCCGCCAGTTCCCGCATTCACTCCATTCACTTGCCATTGGTAAGTTGGAGTGGTTCCACCATTGGTTGGAGCCGCTGTAAACGTTACGGAAGCGCCTGTACATATTACACCCGTTGGGCTTGCTGAGATGCTCAAAGATGGAGTAACGACAGGATTTACGACCATAGTGATCGCATTGGACGTTGCAGTTGTTGGTGAAGCACATGAGGAGCTGGATGTAAGAATGCAGGTTACGATGTCTCCATTGGATAACGTTGATGTTGTGAATGCTGTTCCACCTGTTCCTGCATTCACACTATTTACCTGCCATTGATAGCTTGGTGTCGTTCCGCCGCCCCCCGAAGTTGCGCTGAATGTAACTGATGTTCCTGCGCAGATAGCACCTGATGGACTTGCGACGATTGCGTTAGTTGGTGTCACACTTCCTGTGACCGCTACAACTGTAGTTCCTGCGGGGCTGGTACATCCTGCAACGGTAACGGTTACGCTGTATGTTCCGGCCATCGCAACGGTTGAAGAAGGACGACTTGGGTCTTCTAAAGACGAGGTAAATATTGCTGGGCCGGTCCAGCTGTAGGTCGCACCTGCGATCGTATTAGACGTTAATAAAATTGTTGAGCCTGTACATACCGGTGAGTTACTTCCAGCCGTAGGGGCTGCCGGAATTGGGTTTACTACAATTGTTACCGTTCCTGCTAAACTTGTGCAGCCTCCGTTTGTAACCGTTAACGAATACGTTCCGCCCATTATAGTTGTTACTGCTGTTAATGATGGCGGATTTCGGACCGCAGCAGCATAACTGTTCGGACCAGTCCAGCTATAAGTATAACCGGCACCCAGATTTGGGGTTGTTAATGTTATGGTAGCTCCTTCACAAATTGCAGGTGGGGTGGTACTTCCATTGATACTCGGAACAGGCGTTGCAGGCAGAGCATTTACCACAACGGTAGTTGTTGCAACGGCGCTCGTGCATCCACCCACTGTTACTGTTAAGCTGTATGTTCCCGCCATTGCTAATGTTGCAGATGGGCGAGTAGGGTCTTCCAATGCAGAAACAAACGCAGCAGGACCTGTCCAACTATACGTTGCGCCCGCGATTGTATTTGAAGTTAAACTAATCGTTTGTCCAACACAATCCGGAGTGCTGCTTCCTACGGATGGAGTAGCTGGAATTGCATTTACAACTACTGTTGTTGTTCCTGCAACACTTGCACAGCCGCTTACAGTAATAGTAATGCTGTAAGTGCCTGACATGGCTACAGTAGATGTAGGGCGTGTTGGATTTTGAAGTGCCGACGTGTATCCGCCGGGACCACTCCAGGCATAGGTTGCACCAGTAACCGTTGGAGTAGAAAGCACAATCGTTGCGCCAGCGCAGTATGGTCCAGTGTTCGATGCGGTTGGCGTTGCTGGGGCTGTGCTGATAACGACAGATGTAGTTGCTGCGGCACTTGCACAACCGCCTACTGTGACTGTTACGCTATACGTTCCCGCCATTCCTGCTGTTGCAGAGGCGATGCTAGGATCTTCCAATGCCGATGTGAATCCACCCGGACCGGTCCAGCTATAAGTTGCACCAGCGACCGTATTCGATGTAAGCAGTATGGTTGCGCCGGCACAAACAGGGGTATTACTTCCTGCTGTTGGTGTTGCAGGCGGTGGACTCACAACAACTGTTGTTGTTCCCGCAAGACTGGTACATCCGCCAAGGGTGATGGTAATACTATATGTTCCGGCCATGGCCGCTGTTGCAGATGCAATGGTTGGGTTTTGTAAAGCCGAGGTAAAAGAGAGTGGTCCTGTCCAAGCATACGTTGCACCTGCGACTGTTGGAGTGGACAACGAAATCGTTGCACCCAAACAATAAGGTCCGGTATTACTTGCTGTTGGTGTTGTCGGCAATGCGTTAACAACAACCGTTGTGGTTCCAGCAAGACTGGAGCAGCCGGCCACAGTGATGGTCACACTGTATGTTCCGGCCATAGCGACCGTAGATGTTGGGCGTGTTGGATTTTGTGTTGCTGATGTGTATCCGCCAGGACCGCTCCAGGCATAGGTTGCACCAGTAACCGTTGGAGTTGAAAGAACAATTGTTGCGCCGGCACAATACGGGCCTGTGTTCGATGCTGTTGGCGTTGCGGGAGCAGTACTGATAACTACAGCAGTAGTTGCAGCTGCACTTGTACAGCCGCCTACTGTGACTGTTAAACTATAAGTTCCCGCCATACCTGCCGT
>JBKJQG010000193.1:0-4487 GCA_046594925.1 Bacteroidia bacterium | reverse complement strand
GTAAACAGGGACTTTTTTTGTTTAAAAGTCGGTGGAAATTAAAGTTTTCGGGTTCCCTTTTCGTTTGTTTTAATATATATATTTGCTTATTAAGTAACCGAAAAACTATTAAATCACACAGATATGAAATTTATTGTTTCCAGCACCTCATTATTAAAACAATTGCAAGCCATCAGCGGAGTGCTGAATTCAAATAACGCATTGCCGATCCTGGATAATTTTTTATTCGAAATTGAAAAAGGGACTTTAAAGATCTCAGCATCCGATCTGGAAACTACAATGACGACTTCCATCAGCATTGAATCTAAAGATTCGGGAAGCATAGCAGTTCCTGCAAAACTTTTGCTCGATACGTTGAAAACCTTTGCTGATCAACCACTGACGTTTTCTGTGGACGATAAAAAATATGGCATCGAGATCATCTCTGATTATGGAAAATACAAATTGACAGGCCACAACGGGGAAGAGTTCCCGAAATTGCCAGCATTGGAATCGGGCTCTTCGCTCGACATTGATGCCAGCGTTCTTGCTTCTGCGATCAACAAAACAATTTTTGCAACCGGTAACGATGAGCTGCGCCCCGTGATGTCTGGCGTGTTCTGCCAACTGGCAACAGACAGCATCACTTTTGTAGCTACCGATGCGCACAAATTGGTACGTTACCGCAGAACAGATGCAAAGGCAAAAGCCGCTGCTTCTTTCATCATCCCTAAAAAACCGTTGAACTTGCTCAAGAACACTTTGGCGAGTGTGAGCGGAAACGTTAAAATTGAATACAACAACACAAATGCATTCTTTTCTTTTGAGAACACGAACCTGATCTGCCGTTTGATCGATGGGAAATATCCGAACTACGAAGCAGTCATTCCAAAAGAAAATCCAAACAAATTAACCGTTGACCGTGTTTCTTTCCTTAGCTCGATCAAACGTGTTTCTATCTTCTCAAACAAAACTACCCACCAGGTGCGTTTGAAAATTGCAGGAAGTGAATTGAGCATTTCAGCCGAAGATCTTGATTTTGCAAATGAAGCAAGTGAGAGACTGACTTGTCAGTATGGTGGAGAAGACATGGAGATTGGGTTCAACTCTAAATTTCTGGCAGAGATGCTGAGTAATATGGGTTCGGAAAATGTGAATTTGGAAATGAGTGCACCTAACCGTGCCGGAATCCTGTTGCCAGCAGAAAAAGACAATGGAGGAGAAGATGTGTTGATGCTGGTTATGCCGGTGATGTTAAATAGTTAATACGAATTAAGTGTCTGCCGGTAGGCGGACGAATTTACAAATTAGAAAGCCGTTTCATTTTTGAAACGGCTTTTTTTGATCTCTTTGGATTGTAAAACCCATCCGGGTTGAGAGTGTTAGGTACCTTAGACCGTTTTCATGAGATGCGACCCCGCTGGGGTCGTAAATGCCTATAATAATGTGTCTCTATAAATATACGACCCCGCTGGGGTCGCATATTCGGGCGCCGTGAATTAGCGGCGATGTTTGATTTATTCTGCCGGAAAAGTTCTTGCCGAAGTTATTTGGTAGATTGATGCTTCTTTCAAAACACATCCGCCCCCAGCGGGGTTGTATTTCGGTAAAAAACATACCTGCCAGAAACATCCGCCCCCAGCGAGGTTGTATCTCGGTAAAAAACATACCTGCCAGAAACATCCGCCCCCAGCGAGGTCGTATCTCGGTAAAAAAACATACCTACCAGAAACATTCGACCCCAGCGAGGTTGTATCTCGGAAAAAAACATACCTGCCAGAAACATCCGACCCCAGCGAGGTTGTATCTCGGTAAAAAACATAGCTGCCAGAAACATCCGCCCCCAGAGGGGTTGTATCTCGGTAAAAAAATATACCTGCCAGAAAAATCGACCCCAGCGGGGTCAAATATCAATAGCTCGATGCGACATAGGATGTTTTACGACCCCAGCGGGGTCGCATAATTTGAAACGTTAAATAAAAGCGCTAAATTCGTAAAGAAATTAATTCCGAACTCATGAACAAAAAACTACTACACTTCGCATTCATATTATTAAGCAGCATTTCATTTGCTCAAACAACTGTTATAGACAGCATCATTTCGGGAGGCATCTATCGTAACTATAGAGTCTACGTGCCCGCAGCTTACACAGGAACAACCGCGCGCCCTTTAGTGTTCGACCTTCACGGGTATACGTCCAGCGCCTCCGCGCAACAAGCCTATTCTAATTTTGCTCCCATTGCCGATACAGCCAATGTAATCTTTGTTTATCCGAACGGAACATTGGACGGCAGTTCGCAGCCCTATTGGAATGCGGGATTCGGGACAGCGATGGATGACATCGGTTTTATTTCAAACTTGATTGATACTTTAAAATTACAATACAACATTGATGGAGATATGATCTATTCTTGCGGAATGAGCAACGGTGGGTATATGAGTCATACGCTTGCTTGCGAACTAAGTACTAAGATTGCTGCGGTAGCTTCGGTAACGGGAAGTATGACCACTTACCAACAGTCAATCTGTTCACCCGGACGTCCGGTTCCTGTGATGCAGATCAGCGGTAATGCCGACGGCACAGTTGCTTACGGCGGCGGCGGCGGCTCGATGGGAATTGATGCTTTGGTAAATTATTGGGTAGGACTGAACAGTTGCAATCCAACACCTGTCTTTTCAAACGTACCCAATACCAGCACGTCAGACGGCTGCACGGCAGAGCATTATGTTTACAGCGGCGGAGTCGACGGGTCAACTGTTGAAAAATATAAGATCATCGGCGGTGGACATACCTGGCCGGGTTCTCCTTTTATTATTGGTGTTACCAACCAGGATTTTAATGCTTCCGAAAAAATATGGCTTTTCTTCCGCAAGTATAAATTGAGCGGTTTGACCGGGGTAAATGAGTTGAAAAATGCAGATAAGATCCGCTTGTATCCCAATCCGGCCAGCGATTTGATCAGCATCGATGGAGAGCAAATTTCTTCAGTGACAATCTTTGATGTGAATGGTAAAGTGGTGATAGAAAGTAAATCTGTAAAAATAGACGTCTCCGCTTTGGCGAAAGGTGTTTATTCAGTTGTTATTATTTCCAATGATAACCGAAGCGTGAAGAAATTGGTGAAGCTATAAAGGCAAAGCTAGAGATCAGTCATACACTACTTTCGTGCTGTGTGACCAATTGTCTCCTGAGAAAACCAAAAAATACAAGCCGCGTGGAAATTTCGAAATGTCAATCACCGACAGTTCATCTTCTTTTTTAAGGATGCTGACTGTTTGCCCGGCACTGTTTACCACATTTATACTGTATTCCCCGGCCAGTTCCCCGTCTACCATAAACAACCCATGAACCGATGGGTTAGGATAAACCTTGATTTCCGGTAAAACTTGTTTTGAAACCGGAGTGACGGTCAGAAATACTGTCGTGTGCGTATAGGTATGAGTCATGTGTTTGAACGTCCAAGTATAAGTTGCCGTTCCCACAGCGCTAAACTTAAAGAGGCAGCAAGGAATCACCGCATTTACGACAAGGCCTGAATCCAAAACCCCGTTCTTATAGAGTTTGAAGTCAGAAATTCCGGGCATGCAATCGGAGCTCATGGCGACAGTAAAGAAAACAGAATCTGTTGAGCTGAATGCGGAGTATACCGTGTCGGTAAATACAGTCGTTGAGGATCCGATGTAATTGTATCCGAAAGCCCGTCCAACTCCTTGTGCGGGACAGTTGATTGAACCATACGGCCCGCCGCAGCCCGCCAGTGAAGAACTTGACATGGCAAGAACGAATATTAAAGCGGCGATGTATTTCTTCAAGAGTGGTTCGTTTAACCCAAATTTAAGAAATATATCTGATTAGGGGGCTTTTTATATTCCTGTTAAAGAATTCCAGTTACTTCATCGCTCATCGGATTCACTGCGGAAGAGTAATAGTTCAGCAATTCACCTTTTTCGTTGATGAGGTATTTGCAAAAATTCCATTTTGGTGCTTCAGAGTTCCATCCGTTTTGTTTCGGATCACTAAGCCAGCTGTACAACTCATTTTTTTCTACATCCACTTTTTCAAACAATTGAAAAGTAACTCCGAAATTTTTTCTGCAGAATGCTCCGATCTCGGTGTTCGTTCCGGGTTCTTGTCCGCCAAAATTATTAGCGGGAAATCCCAATAAGGTAACTTTGCTGCCGTGCTTCTCATGCAGTTCCTGCAATTCGTCATACTGAGGAGTGTAGCCGCATTCGGAGGCTGTATTCACGATCAAAATTTTCTTTCCTTTGTAGGTCGAAAAATCGATTTCTTTTCCCTCAATGGACTTGAGTTTAAAGTCGTAGAATGATTTTGCGTCTGCTGCTTTTTGTGATTCAGTAGGCTTTTCGATCACTCCTTTCGGAGAGAATATTTTCAATAAAAGATATTTCAATTTTCCCATAATTTTCCTATAATTTTCACGCAGATTTTCGCAGAAAACTTTCGCAGATTATCGCAGATTTTATTTGTTTATTATTTGTTTATT
>JBKJQG010000088.1:0-10808 GCA_046594925.1 Bacteroidia bacterium | reverse complement strand
TTTCAGGTTTTCAATTCCTTTATCATAATCCTGCGTTTGCACATACAACATCCCTATGTTCATATAAGTTTTACTCGCACTCATTAAATCGGGGATCTCTTCTGCAATTTTCAGCGACAGTGTGTAATTTTCAAGAGCTTCAATAGATTTGGCCTGGTCACCGTATACAATGGCGATGTTATTATAAGCCTTCATCTGTCCTTTTTTCCAAGGCAGCTTTTCTGACAAAACAAGTGCCTTTTTTCCGTAAAGCATCGCGGAGTCGAAACTTCCAAGCACCTTGTATTGCCAGCAAATGCGGACAAGTGTATTCACCTTGTTAGTATCTTCTTTATTGGTTTTAAGAAGTATCAGCAAGGAATCAAGCTTGGCTTGCTGCGCAAAGGAATGCTGAATCCCGGAGATCAGAATTGCTGCAATTAAAAAGAAAAGGAGTAGGTGCTTTTTGCTCATGCTTGACTTTGTTTCTGTAAATATAGCATTCAAAACAAAAGGACTTAAATTTCTTTAAGTCCTTTTGCTTATTTATAATGTTTCTTTCAGCCACTTGTAAAACTCCCGTTGCCAAACCACACCGTTCTGCTCTTTCAGCACCCAGTGGTTCTCGTTAGGGAAATACAACATTTTACTCTTAATGCCCTTCAGCTGTGCTGCCTGAAAAGCGCCTAGACCCTGCTCGATAGGCACACGGTAATCTTGTCCTCCCTGTATCAACAGAATCGGAGTATCCCATTTTGCCACCAGATTAACCGGATTGAATTCGCTATAGGTTTTTTGAGCTTTTGCGTTGTCTTTGTCCCAATAGTTACCGCCTAGATCCCAATTCACGAACCACATTTCTTCAGTCGTTCCGTACATTGCTCTCCAATCGAAGATCCCATCGTGTGAGATGAAGGTTTTGAAACGTTTGTTGTGGATACCCGCAAGGTAATAAACAGAATATCCTCCATAACTAGCACCGATACAACCCAAACGGTTCTTATCGCAATATGGTTCTTTTGCAAACTCATCAATCGCCGTAAGGTAATCCTGCATGTTCTGCCCACCATAATCGGTGCTGATCTGCTCATTCCATTTCACTCCGTGTCCCGGCATCCCCCTTCGGTTGGGAGCTACAACGATGTAACCGTTCGCAGCCATCAATTGGAAGTTCCAACGAGAAGAATAGAATTGGGTCAATCCTGATTGTGGTCCGCCTTGACAATATAAGATCGTAGGATATTTTTTAGTAGCATCAAAGTTCGGCGGATAGATTACCCACTCCAGCATTTGCATTCCGTCTGTCGTAGTCACAAAACGTTTTTCTACTTTGCTCATATTGATCTTAGCGTATGTCGCATCGTTCACGTGAGACAATTGTTTCATGATTCCTGTTATCATATCTACCGTGTAAATCTCAGCAGCATGGTTCCAGTCGCAGCGTGTCACCACCATTGAGTTTCCGCTTTGTCCTACCATTGATTGAACATCAAAATCCCCTTTGGTGATCTGTTTGATCACAGCGGGCTTTTTAGTGATCCCCGGATCGGTCACTGAGAACAATTGAACCGTTCCGTCAACGGGTGCAAGAAAATAAATGAACTTTCCATCATTGCTCCATCTGAAATCATTCACTGTTCCATCCCAATCCTTGGTGATGTTCAATTTTTCTGTCGGCTCGTTGATCACGATGTCGTTCTTATCAGACTCATAGCCGTCTCTGCGCATACTCAACCAAGCCAATTTTCCTGTTGCCGAAAAAGCAGGGCTTACGTCGTAACCCATCATTCCTTCTGACATGTTCTTAGTTTGTTTGGTTGCCAGGTCGTAAGCGAAAATATCTGTGTTTGTTGAGATTGCGTATGCTTTACCGTATTTTTTCTTAGTCACATAGATGACTTGTTTCCCGTCAGGACTCCAAATGAAATCTTCATCTCCTCCAGAAGGTTTCTGAGGACAATCGTGAGGCTCGTTCGGCATGATGTCGACACTATCTGTTGTTTTGCCACCACTAATTGTATTGATAAATACGTGACTAAAAGAACCATCTTACCAGGTATCCCAGTGACGGTAGTTCAAATCATCATAGATCATTACATCTGATTTCGGAAGGTCTTTATAAACGTCTTTACCAAAGATCTTCACAACAGGTACGTCCATCGCTGAGATGTTCATTTTCCCATCCGGTGAAGTGCGATTGCTTGGGATAAGGTCGTTTCCGTTTGCATTTTCAACTGCCGGTCCGCCTGCAACGGGCTGAACAAACACTTGGGTTGTTTTTTTGTTTTCGGCTATGTTGTACGTGCGGACAGTGTAGATCACTGATTTTCCGTCTTTGGAAAGACCTGAAACGGCTACTTTGCTCATTTGAATAAGCATTTCAGGTGTCAGATTCTGCTGCGCCATTACAGTCAGAGCAAATAGAAAAAGGGAACTTGTAAGTACTGATTTTTTCATAAAAAGGAATAATTAGAGATTTTCTTTATTGGAGGCCAAAGATAAGGGTTTTTCTGTATCGCAACAAGCCTGGGTGACAATAGGCGGGTATTTGTAATAAGCGGTATTTATTCTGCAATTATGACGTAAAACACTCAGGCGACCGTCATTGCGAGCTCAGTGAAGCAATCTCTCACGAGCTAGTGAAAAGTCACGATCTAGAAAAGGTTGCTTCGCTCCTCGCAATGACGCCCTGCAGAAGGTATATTGCTAGCGGGTAGCGAAGCGGCCAATGTGGCTGTTGTTGCCGGAAAAGAACACTGCATTGCCGATTTTTGCCTTGCGACAGGTGTGATAGGACTCTTTGCTGATTTGTTTCCAGGTCAACCCGTTGTCATTCGTTACATCAATCCCGGTTAAACCGCAGCATACCCATACATTTCCATAGAGGTATTCTACACAGCTTTTGTAGCCCGTGGGAGGAACAGTCGGCAAAGTCCAGGTTTTACCTCCGTCGTTTGTTAATGCACAATTGGGAGCCGCTGCTGTATTAGAAAAATCTCCTCCAACGACTATGTAATTGAATGAATCTTTAACAGCGATAGAATTGGCGCCCGTGGAATTTGTACCTTGAAGCAATGGAAGTTTGTACTTTGTCGCAAGCGTCTTTGAATCTCCGAAATTATCGCCTACTCCATCCATTCCTCTTTCGATAAAAATAAAATGAGATGAAAGTCCTCCCGAAACCAAAACCAGATTATGCTTTAACATACGAAGGTTAGTCCCACTACTTGCGAAACAGGCTTCGGAACTGTCTGCGTATATTCCCGCCGCTTCAATCTCCTGCCATTCTTCACCTCCGTTTGTTGTTCTCGCGATAAAAAATTTACCCTTAAGCGGATCACCAATCACATAACCGTTTTTTTCGTCTTTAAAATCCATCGCATCCAAAAATATATCCTTCTCTTTGTTCTCATAAACTTTTTTCCACTTCTTTCCTCCGTCCGTTGTCTTTAAAATATAAGCCGGTGAAGCCACTGCCATAACAATTGCTGTGTTCTCATCAAATGCTTCGATGTCGCGGAAATCACATTTCTTATATCCTTTTACCCTCATCCATTTCCAGGTTTTTCCGCCGTCCTGAGACTTCCCTACCGTTCCATTGCTTCCGCTTACCCAAATCACTTTATCATTTACGACAGAGAGTCCGCGCAAAGAAATTTTTCCATTTGTATTCAACTCCTGAATCGGCTGAGCAAAAGAAGCAGCACTAATGAAAATAAAAAGAATGTTAAAAAAATGGCTTCTGAGCATACTATTAATTTTGTTTCAAATATAATCCTTAACTTTATATTATGCAGATAAAACAGAGAGGGATTCTTCCCATTTTTATTCTCATCGCAGCAGGAGTGAGCTCTTGCAGTTCGCCCCGCTCGATGTTAACGTCTGGAAAAGTATTACCTAAAAACCATGTCAGGATAGGCAAAAACACCACTTTCAACATTTCTTCAGCGCCGATTGAACGCTCTATCAGGGGCTCCAAGGATCTTGCAGAACAGTCGTCAAATGGCGATTCTGTAATGTATAACAGCCAGATCAAAAATTTAAATTCGGCATTTATGGCTTATTGCCTGGACCCGATCGGATACAGTACGGAGACGTATTTCCGTTACGGGCTGGGGCATCGTGCCGACTTTGGGTTTAGAAATAACGGAGATGCCAGCGCATTCGACATGATGTATCAATTTATGGGTTCGAATAAAAATTGTAACGAGTCCGACAAAGGTGGCTTTTACGGCAGTATTGGGGCTCAGTATTCCTGGCAGAATTACCGCTTCGTCGACATGCACAAATTCGAAAAGGTTCAGAAATTGTTTGGCCTCGATATGAACCGCAAAGACATCACCATCCCTTTAGTCTTTAGCAAATCTTTCGGTCCGGAAGAACGCGTGGGCTGCTTCTCTTTCGGCCTGGTCTATTCCCACAGTTTTATCAAATACAAGATCGAGCCGAAGAATATTTATTCCGAACAAGTAATGGATAACATTCCTAGTCAGCTCTTGGCACCGGTTTCGGGGAAATCAGAATTTGACGCCTATGGAACTTTTCTGAATGTGAAGATCGGAAAGAAATATGTTTTCTTTAACTTTTCTTTGTCCGCATACTACCAAAATTACGGCCGATATCCTATGCTGGATGGTTCTGATGTTTTGCTAAAAGGCATCAGTATTGTTCCTTCTTACGGGATGCAATTCAATATTTTTCCGAAGGCTAAGAAAAAGGTGGATGACGGGAGTATGGAAATATAGATCCCGGATGAAGCACGGATTAGGCGGATAATCCGCGTTCCATCCTGGAGAAATATCACGACCCATCCTGAAAAGAAGCTAAGAATTAGTGTCTCGTGATTACTAAGCTCTCCGTTTTTACACCAGCAGCATTCGTAGCAGTTACCGACACTGTATTAGGCCCCATGTTCAGCGGCACTGTCAAGCTGATTGTTTTTGTAGAAGCCGTGTAAGTAAACGGCGCTGGGTTTCCATTCAGTTTCACAACAATGTCGCTTTGAACCGAAACACCGTTCACAACTCCGGTTATTGCTTGAATAGGACTCATCACCGTAAGCGGGTTCGGCAAACCAAAAGCGATGGTTGGCTGAGCAACGGTTCCAATCGCAGGGGCACGTCCTTTCGGGGGAGTTCCTGTTCCTGTTCCTGTTCCACCGCCCGGTATCGGATGTGGATTCGGGGTTCCCGGATTAGCGGGTCCTGCAGTTGTATCCGGGGCAATAGGCTCGATGGAGTCCCTACGTTTGATCTGAACTGATTTCGTATCCGTTCCGCTTGTATTTGTCGCAGTGATAGTAACCGTATTCGTACCTATGTTCATTGCTGCGGTCAATTTCACCGTTTTAGTGGCTGCATTGTATGTGGCGGTGCTCACGACTACTCCATTTACTTTCGCAACCACATTGCTTATAGAAGTAATGTTCGTCACCATAGCTTCGATGTTGAATGTCGGAGTCGTTGTTGCGCCCACCGCACCAGCAGGATTAGTAAATGTAACAACAGGGGCAGGTAAAGCTACCGGAGGTGTATAAATAATGGTCGTGGATTTAGAATCCGTTCCACTTGATGTATTGGCTGAAATAGTAACAATGTTTCCGCCCGTAGTCAGGCTCGCTGTCATTGTCAATTGTTTGGTCGCCATGTTGTATAAAAAAGGAACGGTTGCTCCTCCGATACTTGCTGTGATCTGAGAAGAAGCAGTAACGTTCACAACGGTTGCAGTGATTCCACAAGTGGAAGTGCTTGTATTGAATGGATTCACCGCAGGAGAAGTAATCGTCACTATCGGAGCTGGAGCAACAATAACAGGTGCAGTATAAATAAGAGTAACTGATTTGGAATCACTTCCAGAAGGAGTGGTCGCGATCACCGTCACGACATTCGCACCGGGAATTAAAACGGGATTTATCGAAAATTGTTTAGTCGCCATGTTGTATGTGAATGGAAGCGACAGTCCATTAAGGGAAACGGTGATCTGTGACGACGAAGTCACATTTATAACGTTCCCGTTAACGAGTTGGGGTGTAGTCGAAGTATTAAAAGGACTAACACTTGGTGAACTGATGGTCACAACAGGGGCTAGAGCTGCTGCAGGCTGAGTATAGATAATGGTTTGTGACTTAGAATCAGTTCCGGAAGAAGTTGTCGCAGTAATAGTAAGAATGTTTGCTCCAGCGATCAACGCCGGTGAAAACGTTAGCTGCTTGCTCGCGAGATTATAAGAGAATGAACTGGTCGGAACACCGTTAAAAGAAACTGCGATCTGTGAAGCAGCAATTACATTCAGAACGGTAGCGGTCACGGCCGTAAAAGGACTAGTCGTATTGAAAGGGTTCACATTCGGAACAGTAATGTTAACCACCGGAGCGGGAGCTGCTGCAGGTGCAGTATAAATAATGGTCTGTGATTTTGAATCACTTCCTGATCCGTTGTTAGCTAAAATGCTTATCACGTTTGCGCCGGGAATCAACAGGGCGGTAAAGCTCAACTGCTTAGTGCCTAAATTATAAGAGAAGGCTGGTGTCGAAACGCCATTAAGCATCACCGTGATTTGTGAAGAAGACGCAACATTAAGAACGATTCCGTTGACGATCTCCACATTGTTGACCGTGTTATACGGATTTGAAGTTGGGGTGGCAATCGTCACGACAGGAGCAGGAATTGCTGCTACCGGCTGATTGTATATGATCGTGATGGATCTTGAATCGGATCCGGCGCCGTTTGTCGCGGAAATGTTAACTGTATTCGCACCAGGAACCAGAGTCGCGTTGAAATTCAATTGTCCCGTCGAAGGATTAAAACTTAAAGCACCGGAAGGAATAATTCCAAGATTGGTGGTCACCGACAACTGCGCAACCGAAGTTACATGCTGAACCATAGCATTGATAGGCAATATCGCTACGGCTGATGTAAAAGGATTTATCGCAGGATTGATGAAATTGATTGCTGGCGGTGGCTGCACTGGAGCAATGCTATAAATCACCGTCACTGATTTTGAATCTGCTCCAGATGGATTGCTTGCTGAAATCACAAACGTGTTTGCACCAGGGTTCAAATTACTATTAATGTTCAGTCCGTGGGAAGAAGGGTTAAAGATGAAACTGCTGCTAGCAACTCCGTTGATGGTCACTCCGATCTGACTGGAAGATGTCACGTTCAGAACCGTTGCCAACACTGTCACGTTGTTCATCGTTGTGGAAAACGGATTAACGGTCGGATTAGTGATGGTGACCAAGGGTGCAGGTGCAGGCGGCGGAACAACGATCTGAGTCTGATAGATCACTGTTGAATTATCTGTGGTGCTTCCGTTAATATTTGTCGCCGTAATCGTGAAAGTATTGTTGCCGTTCAATAGCATCAATGGAAATGCAAATTGCAGTGAACCGGCATCGTAGGTAAAATTAGCATTGTCTACACCGTTGTATTGCAATTTAATGTCACTTTTCGAAGTCACATTCTTGATGGTTGCTTTTACAGTGTAGCTTTGGGAGCTTGATGTAAAAGGACTCACAGAAGGATTTGTAACTCTGATGCTCGGTTTATCACCGGAAGGTGCAACAATATTAGTGGTCGTGTTGGTATTCGTGTTGGTTGTGGTGCTGTGATGTGTGCCTCTTCCGAAACTGAATTTCAACCAGACAGAAGAATAATGGTATTTGTCGTTATTGGAACTCAATGAATTGTCATTGTTCCACTGATTCCCATCCAATCCATCGTGCAAAGCCCAAGTCATTTTATGTTCCAGTCCCATCGAAAAAACCGGAGTGAATTGATAACCCAACCCTACCCCGAAGGATGGCATGAATTTCCAACGCGGGCTTTCGCTTCCTTCTGCGTCCGTTTCATAAGAACCGTCAAGCATGGTGTTCAGGGAAGATGTGATCTGGGAACTATTCGCTGTCCCATTGGAATCTACACTAAAATAATTGTAACGTTTGCCGAAAGCATCCAGCTGATCTGTCTTGGTCACCGCTTTCGTGATGCCCAATCCACCGAATACATAAGGATATACTTTTGTCTTGTTCCGCATCCGGTTTGCACCGATTACTAGTTCAAGGGATAGTTCGTTGATGCTGGTTTTGTAATTTTGGTAAAGAAAGCCTCCTTTGGAATTGTAGTTTAGGGTAGAATCATAGGCTCCGTTATAGATGGGATTGTTAGCAATGCCTGAGAATTTTTTGGAATCTTGTCCATAAGCAACAGCATTCAGATAACGAAATCTCCATCCCCAATCCAAAGCACTTTTTTCGTTCTGCAAATACATCTGCCCAAAGGTAAAACCGCCTGCTCCTCCGAGTTTTTTCATTTTTATGTCACTCTTGAGCCAGGAAGCCCCAACGTTGAAGCCCAGTTCAACAGGATGTGTAGTTTGTGCAACGGAAGGCCCGTTAAAAAGAACGAGTAAAACAACGAGGGCAGAAAGTAGTTTTTTAAGCATTTTTTGGGGTGTTTAAAAGCACATTTACATTTATTGTGCCGTGTTTCTTTTTCGCTAAAAAAGTCCCGGAACGAGGGACTTTCAAAGCGATTTTATGTGTGACGAAATCTATTTTTTCTTACTCAGGATCTTAAATTCGGTTCTTCGGTTCTTTCCGTGCTCTTCTTCAGTACATTCCACTCCATCCGCACACTTATTGATGAGCCTACTTTCACCATATCCTTTTCCGGAGATCCTGTCCTTGGTCAATCCGCCTTTCAACATATAATCCACCGCAGCTTTTGCACGCTGATCGGACAATTTCAAATTGAATTCAACAGTAGAGCGCGAATCGGTGTGGGCCGCCATTTCGATTACCAAAGCCGGATTATTTTTCATGATATTGATTACCTTATCCAGTGTTTTCGCAGCTTCAGGAAGGATCTTAGCCTCTCCATAGTTGTAATAAACGTTTTCTACGATCGTCAAACTATCTTTCTTAGCCTGATCTTTTAACAGCAACACTTTCAACCATGGATCGTCCACATATAAAACACCCATCTTGTTATGATCTGCAGGCAGGATGGTGAATTTGAACTTCCCATTGACGCGTGTAAATTCTTTTACGATCACACCTTTAGCATTTGTGAGCAATACTTTTGCTAAGTTCTTAAGTTTTGAATCGGTTTCGTCCAATGCAAACAGGATCTGTTGATCGGCAGGCAAGTTGGTGAATTGAAAACTACCGTTAGCATCTGTTTTCGTAGTCTGCAAAATCTCCCCTTTTTCGTTGATCAGGTTGATCGTCGAGTTTGCGATGGGTGTTTTGTTCTCTGTGATCAGATTTCCTTTCAGATCGAAGCGCAGTTCGCTGTCTTCCACGGTCATCAATTTTAAGGTTATTTTATCAGCCGCCAGAAAACTGAATTTGAAATCACCCGCAGCACCGGATTTGGTCGTCTGTAGTTCTTTACCGGATTTATTGGTAATGATGATCTTGGTATTAGGAGCCAATTTGGTATCGCTCTCATCCACTTTCACCAGGAAGTTTTGATCTGCGGGAAGGTCTGTAAATACGAATGCTCCGAAGGCGTTGGTCGTTGTCGATTGCACGATCTCTCCTTTATCGTTCACCAAATTCACTTTGGTACTCGCAAACGGCATCGAAGGATTTTCACCATACAATAAGTTACCGGCAATGGTCACGTCATCTCCGGCACCTAGTTCAGGAAATCCATTCGGATCTGCTGGTAGGTTTTGAAAAATGAATTTTCCGCCCTTCTCGTTAATCACTGTCACACGAATGATCTTGTCCTTTTCATCGGTGAGATAATATTTGTCTTTGTCTTTGAAACGCGGATCACTTTCATCCAGCTTCACCATGTACCGCTTGTCGGGATCTAGTTTATCGAATTTAAAAAAGCCTGTATTGTCTGTTGTTGCCAGACTAATTACTTTTCCGTCTTCTGTCAAAAGCATTACTTCTGCATTCTTAGCAGGATCGTTGATGTTCTTACTCAACAAGATCTTTCCGGCTACGGTCAGGAATTTGTTCAGGGCGACGAAGCTGTAAATGTCATCCAATCCTTTGCCGCCTGCTCTGTCGGAAGAGAAGTAGCCTTTAGTCATATCGTCGCTGAATACGATCCCAAAATCATCGGTGGTCGAATTCAAAGGAAGGCCCAGGTTTTTAACTTCTACGTATTTCCCATCGACTTTGGAAGTTGAAAAGATGTCCAAGCCACCGAAGCTGGAATGCCCATCAGAAGAGAAATATAAAGTTCCGTCCTTGCGGATGTAAGGAAAAACTTCTGAACCTGCGGTATTGATCTTATCGCCCAAGTTGGTTGGCTTTGCCCAGCTATCGCCTTCTTTTTTGCAAACATAGATGTCGGTCCCGCCATAACCACCAGGCATATCGGAGACAAAATACAACCATTGTCCATCCGTTGAAATACTCGGATGAGCCGTTGTGAATCCCTCCACGTTGTGTTGAAAAGGTTCTGCCTTGCTCCAGGAATTGCCCTTCAACTTGGAGATGTATAATTTAGGGAGGTTGACGAAGTTCTTGTCTTTCTTATTCAAAACATAATTCACCCGTGTGAGGTACATCGTATTTTGCTCTGTATTAAAACTCACGGGTCCATCGTGGTAATTGGTGTTGATCGTCCAGGAAAAGGTCTTTACTTTTTTGGAGAAACTGGTCTTCCCGTCTGTTCCGCTTGCGATAGCAGAAGAATAAACGTTCAAGTAGGGTTGTTTGTTCCAGGCATTGCTGGAATAATTCACCATGTCTTTTGTTCGCTCTGAAACAAACACCAACTCGTTTTTATAAAAGGCGGGAGAAAAATCAGAATGTTCTGAGTTCAGATTCGGAATAACACTCACCTCAAATTGCTGTACTCTGG
>JBKJQG010000072.1:0-6885 GCA_046594925.1 Bacteroidia bacterium | reverse complement strand
GGACCTCCAGCGGCTATTATTGGTTGTCCTACAATCGGTTCACCACCACCTTATGCTTATGTTCCTTGGCAGGCTCCATACAACGCAGCTTATCCAATGGCTTCTTCTCCGGCAATTGCCGTAAATCCTGTTACCGGACTCATGACTGGAACTCCCAACATGCTCGGACAATGGGTTGTTGGTGTCTGCGTGAGCGAATACCGCAATGGTGTCCTCATCGATGTGAACAAAAGGGATTTTCAATTTAACGTGGTGAATTGCCCTGGACTGCCGGTAGCTTCGGTTCCTTTGCAGACAACTTTTTGTTTCGGCTATACCGTGAATTTCACTCAGGCAAGCCTCAATGCATTTTCTTATCACTGGGATTTCGGTGAACCATCTACTTCACTGGATACTTCCAATATTGCAAACCCTTCCTGGACCTATGCCGATTCCGGAGTTTATCAAGTGACGCTGATCATTAATCCCGGAACGCTGTGTGCGGATACCCAGACAAATATTTTCCGCATCTATCCCTTGCTCGATCCTGTTTTTTCTACTCCTCCGGGCGAATGTGTTTATGAGAACAGTTATGATTTCAACGGAGGAGGTAATTTCATGGGCAATGGAACTTTCAGTTGGGACTTCGGTCCGCTGGCAACTCCATCAGCGGGTTCTTCGCTCAATGCTGTGAATGTGGTTTATGATTCTGCGGGCTCTTTTCCCGTCACTTTCACAATTACTGAGAACGGCTGCACCGACAGCTTTACGGTTAATGTGGATGTCTGGCCCAAACCCGTGGCGAATTATTCCCTGGCTTCACCCATTTCCTGTGACCTGCTGCCGGTACATTTTGTGAATGCTTCCACAGGAGACACTCCAATGACTTATGTTTGGACTTTCGGTGACAGCAGTACTTCACTTCAAAATAGTCCTTTTCACACGTATCCGACGATCGGAAATTATCTTTCCAGTATCATCATTGCAACGACTCATGGATGCAAGGATACTTTTGCACTGCCTTCACCGGTTGCGGTATTTCCTTCTCCGATTGCGGGAATGGATGCGACTCCTAAGGACACTTCTATTTTTTATCCTCTGGTGACGGTCTTCGATCAAAGCTTTGGCGGAATTGACTGCGATATTTATTGGGGTGACGGAAGCTCCAGCGACAATTGTGATACTTCCCACCATTACTCGCATCCCGGCACTTTTACCATCATGCAGGTGGTGACGAATTCTAGCGGCTGTACGGACACAGCTTACATCGAAGTGCTGATCCGTCCCGAATACCTTTTCTGGATTCCGAATGCTTTCACTCCTAATGGAAACGGATTGAATGATGTGTTCAAACCCAAATTACTTGGCGTTCACAATTATTCTTTTCTTATCTTCGATCGCTGGGGCGAAAAGGTATATGAGACGAGTAGCCCCGATGAAGGCTGGAATGGATATTTTAAAAACCATTTGTGTACGAACGATGTGTTCGTTTATAAAATAAACTTCCGGGACGATGTGGATCAGATCGATCATCAGTTCATAGGAAGAGTAACTTTGGTAAGGTAATCGCGTACAAGAAAATAGTTAACATCCCCGTAACCTATTATTTGCATGCAATAATATATGAAGAAACACACAAAGTGTTTTTGTATTTTTGCAACAAGATCCACAAGGGGTATGAAATTCAAATTATTTTTCAGCATAGTATTTTTTGTCTGCATTTTCAAGACCGGCTACTCCGATCACATTGTAGGCGGGGAGATCTATTACGACAACTTGGGCGCCAACAATTACCGCGTTACTCTTAAATTATACCGCGATTGTTTTTCGACAGGGGCTCCTTACGACAGCGCTGCTACCATTTTTGTTTTCGATAATGCCGGAACCTTCATCGACAGCATGAACATTCTTTTCCCGGGTTCCAATCAATTGCCGCCCATCATCAACAGTCCCTGCTTTACGCCTCCCTCGGATGTTTGTGTGGAAGAAGCCGTCTACCAGGGAATCATTAATCTTCCGCCAATTCCCGGAGGTTACGATCTTGTTTACCAGCGCTGCTGCAGAAATGCCACTATCTTAAACATCATCAGTCCCAACAGTGTTGGATCCACATACATGGTTCACGTTCCTGACAATGCCGCTGCTCCCGTGAACAGCAGTCCGCGCTATACTTATTTTCCTCCGCTTTTTGTCTGCACCAACATTCCTTTATTCTTCGATCATTCCGCAACAGATCCGGATGGCGATTCTTTGTATTATGAATTGTGTGATCCTTTTTCAGGATTGGATGCACTTTGTCCCAGCATCGGAGCAATTGCTCCTGTTGGCTGTCCGGGGATTGCCAATCCTCCGCCTTATCTTTTCGTTCCTTGGGACGGAATTTACAGCGGGACTTATCCGATGAGTGCTACTACGCCGATCGCGATCGATGGGAACACCGGTTTGCTGACCGGTACTCCTGACATGATCGGACAATGGGTGGTGGGTGTTTGTGTTAGTGAATACAGGAATGGTGTTTTGATCGCAACCAACAAAAGAGATTTTCAGTTCAATGTGGTGGATTGTTCCACGCTTGCCGTTGCCTCCATTCCTGATCAGACCTCTTTCTGTTTCGGATTAACAGTGGACTTTACTCAAACCAGTGTGAATGCCGTGAACTATCACTGGGATTTTGGTGATCCGGGAACGACTTTGGATACTTCCAGTATCGCCTCTCCGTCCTGGACCTATGCTGGCCCGGGCATATATACCGTGACTCTGATCGTCAGTTCTTCCTCCGGATGTGCGGATACGGCTACAACTCTCTTTTCTGTTTACCCATTGGTGGATGCTGATTTTACGGCTCCTTTGGGGCAATGTGACTATACCAGCAGTTTTGATTTTTTTGGCGGCGGCATTTATTCTACAGGAACGTTTAACTGGACCTTCGGACCAAATGCAATTCCTTCTTCCAGCACTTCCTTGAACCCACCTGACGTGCACTATACTGCCCCGGGAACTTATCCCGTGGTTTTTACGATAAATGAAAATGGATGCAGCATCTCGGATACAAATTACATTCAAGTTTATCCCAAACCGGATGCTCTCTATACCTTGGCTTCTAACATTGCTTGTGAACTGCAACCCGTTCACTTCATCAACGGATCTACTGCTGAGCCACTGACATACCAATGGGATTTCGGTGATGGACAAACTTCCACACTTGAAAGTCCTTTTCATCTTTACGATTCACTGGGAGTTTACTTCACAAGTCTGATCGCAATAAGTTCCTACGGATGCAAGGATACTTTTTACCTGTCCGACATCATCACGGTAAATCCTTCACCTGAAGCCGGGTTTACGGTTTCTCCCCAGGATACTTCGATCACTTATCCCTTGGTGACAACAGTTGACACGAGCAGTGGAGCGACAGGATGTACAATGTATTGGGGTGACGGAAGTTCTTCTCCTTATTGCGACAGTACACATGTTTACGGACAGATCGGTGCTTACACGGTCATGCAGGTGGTGGTGAATTCTTATGGCTGTACCGACACGGCCTACAATCAAATCGAGATCTACCCCGGATTTTTATTCTGGCTTCCAAATGCATTCACTCCAAATGGAAATGGTGTCAACGATGTCTTCATGCCCAAGCTCTACGGAGTCTATGATTATTCTTTCATGATCTTTGATCGTTGGGGCGAGAAGATCTTTGAAACACAAGACACCAGCGTAGGGTGGGATGGTTTCTACAGATCGAAATTGTGTGAACAGGATGTTTACGTTTACAAGATTAGTTTCTTTGATAACATCGATAGGATCGTTCACGATTATATTGGTGGGGTTACTCTGCTTCGCTAGTTCTGGCATACTCAAGCACCTCGAAATGGCGCTTCAAAGAGAATTCACGCTTAAATTAAAACTTCCCCATTCATCTCTGTAGGAATTTCTACACCCAATATCTTCAAAATAGTAGGCGCAATGTCTGCTAATTTTCCCTCTTTGATCTTTTTGTAGTCTTCGTCAATTAAAATACAAGGAACAGGATTAGTCGTGTGAGCCGTATTCGGAGAACCATCAGCGTTGATCATGTAATCGGAATTTCCGTGATCGGCTATGATGATGAAAGAATATCCGGATGCAATTCCTGCTTCCACAATTTTTTTGGTACAGGCGTCCACTGTTTCAACGGCTTTGATCACGGCTTGGTAATCTCCTGTATGACCCACCATGTCGGCATTGGCGTAATTCAGACAAATGAAATCGACTTCTGCTTTTTTGAGTTCGGGTAAGATGGCATCTGTCAATTCGATCGCACTCATTTCCGGCTGCAGGTCGTAAGTAGCTACTTTAGGTGATGGCGCCATGATGCGCTTTTCTCCCATGAATTCTTTTTCTCTTCCTCCTGAAAAGAAAAAAGTTACGTGAGGATATTTTTCTGTTTCTGCAATTCGGATCTGTTTCTTTCCGGCTTTTTCCAGCACTTCTCCGATTGTGTTTACTAAATTATCTTTGTCGTAAAGCACATGCACATTCTTGAAAGTTGAATCGTAATTGGTCATCGTGACATAGTAGAGCGGAAGTGTTTTCATTCCCTGCTCCGGCATGTCTTGCTGAGTAAGCACTTGCGTGATCTCTCTGCAACGGTCCGTACGAAAATTAAAACAGATTACCACATCGTTCATTTTGATGGTCGCAATCGGTTTTCCGGTAGCGTCCGTTGCAACGATCGGTTTAATAAATTCATCTGTAACATTTTCCGCGTAAGATGCTTCTATGGACTGAATGATGTTTTGCGTTTTTTTGCCTTCTCCTTTTATCAACAGATCATAAGCTAGTTTTACTCGTTCCCATCGCTTGTCGCGATCCATTGCATAATATCTTCCCACAACACTCGCTATTTTTGGTTGAGCTACCCCCTCTCCTTCGGAGTTGGCCGGGCTGAGGTGTTTTTGAAGGTCACGCATATAATTCAAGCCGCTTTTGGGGTCGGTGTCTCTTCCGTCGGTGAAGGCATGGATGAAAATATTTTTTAATCCATGTGCTTTTGCAAGATTGCAGAGGTGATGTAAATGAGCCTGTGAAGAATGAACTCCGCCTTCGGAGACCAAGCCTATGAAATGAATGGCCGCGTTATTTTTTTTCGCGTGCTCAAATGCTTTGATGAGTTCCGGATTTTTATCAATCGTTCTTTCCCTCACCGCTTTGTTGATGAGTGCCAGATCCTGATATACAATTCTGCCGGCACCAATGTTCAGGTGGCCCACCTCTGAGTTTCCCATTTGTCCTTCCGGCAAGCCCACGTCTTCCCCAGAAGTACGCAAGGTACTGTGAGGATATTTTTTATAAAGGCTGTCGACAAAAGGGGTGTTTGCCGCTGCGATCGCATCGGATTTTGATCCATCTCCAAGGCCCCAGCCATCGAGTATAATTAACGCAACTTTTTTCATTTGGTACGGATAACGAATAAAAACGATCCCGATAGCTCTCGGGATACTAATCTGTGTTTTCTAAAATTTTTTCCAACTTTTGACTTCTCTTACCCGAACGTAACCTCAAACACGCTTCCTTTAGTACTATTATCCCTGACAGCGATCGTTCCCTTATGTTCTTCTACCATGTAATTCACAATGTACAAACCCAGTCCCGTTCCTTTTGTTTTTCTGACTTCTTCATTCCCCACCCGGTAGAATTTCTGAAAGATGTTTGCTTTTTCTTCGTTGGAAATTCCTACGCCCTGATCGGCAACGGACAAGATGACTTTCTCATTTTGTTTCTTTAATCCTATGGTGATCGTGGAATCTTCCGGAGAATATTTCACGGCGTTCTCAAACAGGTTCAGGATGATGGAAGGGAAGCTTGTCCGGTCTATCTTCATATGAATGCCCGGTTCTATGTTAAGCACCACTTTTTGTTTGTAGTTGAAAGAGGTGATGGTCTGCTTCATCCCTTCTGCAATGTATTCCGACAAATTGTATTCTTCCTTGTGCAGGGCAAATACACTGTTCTCTATTCTTGCTGCGGTTAGAATGTTTTCCACCAAATTGTTCAATCGCTCCGTATCGCTGATGGCATTCGCAAGGATCTCTTTTTGTTTTGCGCGGTCCAGTTCGTGCTTCTCCAAGGTCTGTAATTGTAACTTGGTGGAAGCGATTGGCGATTTTAGTTCGTGGGTGACCGACAATAAAAAATTCTTTTGCTGCAAAGCAAGTGCTGATTCTTTTTTCAGCGTCTTGCGGATCTGGTAGCCTCCTAATAATAAGAGAAAGACAAAAACGGCTCCTTCGCTGGAGATCATCAGCCAGCGTTTGTGCAACTTGGCATTCAGTTCATTGCCTTTTGCGATGATGTCTTCCGGGTTCTCTCCTTTCAGTAAGTTGAGTTCCGTCTTTAGGCGGATGTTCTCACTGTTTAGCTGGAACATAGAATAAGTCCACCAGGAGAACTGCAGGAACACGTAGAATAACAAGATGTAAAACCAAAACAAGGGTCTCGATTTTTTCGGTGATGCATTCATGCGGCAAAGGTAAGCATAAGACCCCCATCAAATGAGCTGTGTGACGATTTTTAGCATGATTTTTCTCTTTTTTTGTAATTTCACGCTGAGTCGGTCACGGTTATTGAAAATTGAACGGATAAGTAATTTCTCGTAGGATGGGATTGATCGCCCAGCTTATCGGCTGTACAATATGGCACCTGTGGACTTAAGGCCCTGCTCGGGAAAAAATTTTTAATTTATCTATCCTGTTGCCCCATTCATTTGTTTGTGTAATTTTAAAGTGGAGCAGCCGGTGGGTATACATTTGAGAAATCAGAATGAATAAATTCATAAGAAAAATAGTTACCGGGATCTTTCAGATCTCTGCAAAGAAAAAACTCAGCGGAAGCATCACCAAATACGATGCGGCAAGAGAGTTCTATAAA
>JBKJQG010000202.1:0-24502 GCA_046594925.1 Bacteroidia bacterium | reverse complement strand
GTGTTTTTCTGAATAGGGATTGTAGGCAACCCCTTTGTTGAGCGTTTCTCTTTCGTTGATGATGGTGATCTCCAAGTGGCCTTCTGATTTTTCTATCAGCTGTACAGCCGTCATCGTACCGGTGAATCCCCCTCCGATTATCCCGATTCGTTTCATTTGCGGTCTTTGATTTTTCTTGCTTTATATTTTTACCCCAATCACCAACATGTCATCTACTTGCTGCAGAACTCCTCTCCATTCTTCAATGGATCGCTCAAGAGCAATCTGCTGCTGTTCCATGGAAACCCCGCTCATGTTGATCAGCATCGTTTTGAACTGTGCCTGCTTGAATTTTTTTCCATCCGGGCCGCCAAATTGATCGGCATATCCGTCCGAGAAAATATAGACCGTATCGTCTTTCTTAAGTGGAACAATGTGGTTGGTATAATTTTGTGATTGCCCAGCCGTATAACTTCCAATGGCAATGTTATCCGCTTTTATTTCGATCAGTTCGTGTCCACGGACAATGAAAAGTGGGTTGTAGGCACCGGCGAACTGAAGTTCCATCGTTTTGAAATTGATCGCGCACAAGGCAATGTCCATTCCGTCACGTAAGCGGGTATCCTCAGAAGTCTGGTTGAGCGTTTCACTCACGCCTTTGTTCAGCTTGTCGAGCAGCTTAGCAGGGATCACGGCAATGTTCTCATTCACTGCCTGATTGAGGATGTTGTAACCTACGATGCTCATAAAAGCTCCGGGAACGCCATGTCCTGTGCAATCTACGGCCGCCAAGAGCAGTTCATCTCCTTTTTTATCCAGCCAGTAAAAATCTCCGCTGACAATGTCTTTTGGTTTTGAGAAAATGAATGAATTCGGGAAATACGTTTTGATCACGTTTCCCGGAGGGAGAATGGCTTCCTGGATCCTTTTTGCATAACGGATACTGTCCGTAATGTCTTTGTTCTTTTCGGCCAACTCTGCATTCTTTATAGCCAATTCTTCGGTGCGTTCTTCTACTTTGTCTTCCAATACTTTTTTCGCAACTTTTAATTTTTGTGTGCGCATTTTGTCGAATACGTACAAGCCGAAAATGGCGAATAAAAATACGAGGACATAAAACACTGCGGTCTGCCAGAATGGGGGAGAAATGGAAAACTTGTATTCTGTCGCCCGAATGTTCCCGGTTCCATCATTGTTGAATGCTCTTACAAGGAAGGTATACGTTCCCGGAGGTAGATTGGTATACACGGCTTCGTTGGCCTTAGTAAAGCCCGGGAGCCAATCGGTGTCAAACCCTTCCAGTTTGTATTGGTATTTTATCTTTTCTGGATTATTCAAACTTACTCCGACAAAATTAAATGTCAGGTGATTCTCGTTGTACTTGAACCTTGCATCATCAGGGAATTCAAATTCTTTCATGTGCAATTTTAATCCTGTGATGAAAGTCTTAGGTTCTGTGTCATTCAGTTTGTCTTCTTTTGGCGAATAACGCACTGCGCCCATGATGCTTCCATACCAAATGTTTCCTTCTGAGTCGATACTGACAGCATTTGGATTTGTTTCAACACCTAAGAAACCTTCTGCTTTTCCGTAATGAACAAAGGTGCTTGTTTTTTCATCAAAGCGGTCGATCCCTCTGCTGCTTCCGATCCAGATGTGATTTTCATTGTCGGAAATGATGGAGTACGGAGAGTCTGTTGTCAACCCTTCTTTCACTGTGAAGTTGGTGAAAGCCTTTCCGTCGTATTTGTAAAGGCCTCCGCCATAAGCGCCGAACCAAAGATTATGGTTTTTGTCTTCATTGATACAAAGAATAAAGCGGTGACGCATGCCGTCTTCTTCATCAAAAGTTTTAAAACTGGATCCGTCAAACATCGACAAACTACCACCCAATGCTCCGAACCAAAGGTTTCCTTTGGAATCCTTAAAAATTCTGTAAACGTTATTCCCGCCAAGTCCGTCGGCAATTGAATAATTTCGAAATGTTTTTGTTGCTGGATCAAATTTGGATGCGCCTTCTTTGGTTCCGAACCAAAGGTTGCCTTTGTTGTCGTCACTGATTGCGTAAACCATGTCGCCAGCCAATCCATCTTCCGTGGAAAAGGTTTCAAATCTTTCGGAAGCTTTATTGAATTTGCAAACACCGCTAAAACCGGTTCCGAACCAGATGTTTCCTTCTTTGTCTTCAAAAGAGGAAAGGATCACGTTGCTGGGTAAGCCGTCTTTCGTAGAATAGTTTTTAATGCTGTGATTCTCTTTCCGGTTAACGGAAGAATAACTGAAACTGATCTTTGAAATTCCGTCATTTGTACCAAGCCATACGTTCCCTTCTCTATCGCAAAGGGTGGTCCAAACCAAATTATTGACAATCGCGTCTCCTTCATCATAGATCTGAAAACGCTCACCACGGTATTGATTCAACCCAATGTCTGTTCCGATCCACACAGCCCCTTCGCGGTCCTGAAAGATGGTATTGACATTGAAATAGTTTAGGCCTTGCTTGGTGTTGTAATTGTATATGATGGCATTTGAAATGGCGTCTGTTCTTTCTTTTGACGGGAAGGGTGTGATTTTGGTTGCTCCGCCGCCGGTGGTTCCCATCCAGATGTTATGCTGTTTATCTTCAAAGATGCAGTTGATGAAATCTGCTCCCAGTCCGTTTTTTGTGTCCACCCTGTTTCCGAGCCCTTCTATGGCTTTTGTCGGCAGCTTCACATTGAAATCATCTTTTACGATGAGAGCCATTGCTCCTGCGTCTGCACTTCCTACCCAAATCTCATTGTAATTCACCAATGCGATTGTTGTGATCCTGTTGCTGTGCAGGCCGTTTCCTGTATTCAAAATTCCATAGGAAGAACTCGAAGTGATGTTGGCCTTGGAATCGTAAATGGTGATTCCGATGTCGGTGGCGATCCAGATGTTGCCTTTCTGATCCAGACAGATGTCGTAGACGTTGTCGCTACTCAGTCCGTCCTTTTTGTTTAACGAGATCATGCTCTTATTCTCCGGATCATAAACAAAAATTCCGGCTCCTTCTGTAGCTATCCAAAAGCGCTGTGTTCCATCTTGTATGATGGATGTAACGGTTTTGAAGCGGGTATACTCTTCTAAGTTTAAATTTTCAATTTTCTTTGTTCTGTAGTTGTACATCGAGACCCCACCAGCCCAATGCCCCATCCAGATGTTTCCTTTTTTATCTTTGCACAGTGCTGTCACCCAATCTTCCGCCAATGAGTCTTTTCTTGAAAATGTCTTGAATTCTTTTCCATTGTATTTTGTAAGCCCCGACAATGTTCCTATCCATAAATTTCCGTCATCGTCCTGCGCAAGATCCTGCACTTGTGATTGCGACAATCCCTGTTCCACACCATAATAGATGAAGCTGGTGGTCTGCGCAAGAACTGGTGCGAGCGGGAGTACAATGCATTGGAGTAGCAACGCATAAAGTATCAGGTAATTTTTTTTCATCATTGCCATTATTTATTTTGATAAGCGGAGAAAAATGCAATTTCTTTGTTATAAAGCAATTCATCAATTTCCACATTGTTCTTATAACATGTCACGGTGCCCCAGAAATAAGTTTCTTTTCTGTAGGTGTCTAATTTTTTTCCAAGCGTGACGGTGGTCGTTCTGGTCGTCTTGATCATTCCATCATCCACAGTCACCGAAAAGTTTGGACGTTCCGGCTGCGTATAACCTCTAACATCGGGCAGTGTTTTTTGTTTGCTGATTCTTACGGAGCGCTCTGCAAAAGCCGCTGCTTCCACAAGTTTGCGCATCTCATTGTATTTGTGCTGCTGGTTGGCAAGCAATTCTTGTTTCTTTAATTTCTGCTCTTCTCTCAGCTTATCCGATTTGGCTTTTACATCTGCTTCTCTCCGCATTTGTGTGATGACCGTGTTGGATCTTGCTTCTTGTTTTTGTTTGTTATGTGCTTTTTGTTTTGCAATGCGTTCATTTTCTGCTACCATCTTCAATAAATCATTCTCATAATTGGTCTTGATCTCCTTGTTTTTCTTTGCCATCAGGTTCTTGGCTTCTTTCTCGCGCTGCAAACGGATCGCTTCTGTTTCGAGTGTCTGATCTTCTGGTTTCTCTTTGCCATCGGCTTCTTTCAATCTTGCCAGTTCTGCTGCCCGTTCTCTTTCTTCTGCTTTTAAACGTGCTTCGTAAGCGGCTTTTGCTTGGGCTTCAAGCCTTACTTTTTCTTCGGCATCTTTCTTGACTTTTTCCGCCGCCAACAATTTGTCCTTTTCTGCTTTTTCTTTTGCTGCTTTTTCTGCCAACAGCTTGTTGATCTCTTCCTGGTCGATCAACAGGTCTTTCGTGAACTGAGCCAGATAGGCTTCGTCATCCATAAAGGCTTTTTTGCCGTCGTAAATAACTTTAGTAAAAGCGTTTTTGTATTTGCTGACCCGAACCCCGGTATTGCCCGTTTCAAAGAACGGAACCTCGGTTACATACAAAGGGAATATGTTGTTCTTCTCTTTCGGAAGCTTGCTGGTATATACCATCAGGTGCATGTCGACGCATCCTGGGTATGAAAAGGCGATCTTGTAATCCACTCCAAAGACCAATGAAAAGGAAAATTTACCGTTCTTTCCGGTCTTGATCTTTTCTTGTTCGATGCTGCCGTTGCGGAATACGGTGACAGTTGCTCCGGACAAAGTCTTGCCGTCTTTTATCGTCCTCCCTTCAAATTCCAACATTCCTGGAGCTTGAGCGGATACATGGAAGGAAGTGAAAATGAACAGGAGGCACAACAACACCGTCCCATAAAAGGGCTGTTTGATTTTATCGGTTAAATGTGCTGTTTCGGACTGCATAGGGGTGGAATTATCCGAAAACGAAAGTAAGGAAATAATGACAATTTTCCACCAAACTAACGCTTAATTGCAATTAAAAGAGGCGATTGCTTACAATTCAATGTTCAATCGTTTGTAGACCGCGTCGCGTTTCAATTCGCGTACTTCCGAAGGCTGCATCTTTTCGATGCGGATGTCTTCGATTGCTGTGCGGATCAAGCGGAGACAAGGGAAACCAACCCCTGCAGTCATTTTGCGCACCTGATGAAATTTCCCTTCGGTAAGGGTAAGTTCTATCCAAGTAGTGGGAAGCGCTTCACTGATAGGGTGTGCACGGGGAGGAAGGCCCTCAGGCTTTTTTACCTGCTTGGCTTTGCAGGGCTTGGTAAGATAGGGGCCTGCATCCAATGCTATGGTGACGCCGGCTTCCAGTTGCTTCAGGGCTTCTGATGTGATGATTCCTTGCAGCTGCACCAGATAAATACGCTTGTGTTCGAACTCCGGCTTTAAGAGGCGATAATTGAGGTTCTTATCGTTCGTCAGAATCAAAAGGCCTTCGCTGTTCTCGTCAAGCCTCCCCAAGGGATAAACGTCTTTCGGAAAATTGAACCCCAATTCGCCCAGGCACTTTTTCTTTTTGTGAGAAGAAGTGAACTGAGAGATCATTTTGTATGGCTTGTAGATGATGTAGTAATTCATCGAAATGCAATTCAGTCAATTATTTTTTAAAGACGCTGTCTGAAATTCCTTTGTTTATCTGATAATTGGAAAGCGTAAGTAGGATCTGCCCCTTTTTTTTGTCTTTTGATTTGTCTTCTTCTTTCGGTTTGTTGTTCATGTCGGCTGCGACACTTTTTGGAATCTTGAATTTTTTTACGTCAACGGTAAATAGCATCTGGTCCGGTAAGCCATAAGCTACCTGAGCTCCGTAAGTATACTCGGTCAGAATGGTGCCATTCGATTTGGTCGTCAATTGTGATTTCAAGATGAGACTTTGCACCGGATCAATCCAGAGCTTTCCCAGGATGAGGTCAGTTGTGTCAGACAATGGAATGATGTTCACGATGAGCGTCTGCACTTTTCCGATCAATTCTTTTCCTTGAATGATAGTGGTGAAAGAATTGGTGTCGGCCAGCATTTTCGAAGCTTGGTCAAATCCCTGGCGGGGCACAATGGCAATGCTTTTGGATTCTACTTTGAACTTGTCTTTCTGTTTGTAATAGATCTTTGCATCAACGGGCATCATGCGGATGAAGGGCATGTCCACCTTCACATGAATGTTCACTGAATAGTCCTTCGCTTTCTGAACTTTTGCATAAACTTTGTGAAGAATGGCATTTGCGCTTTCCTGAGCATTCGTATTCAGCAAGGGGGAAAGAAACAGAAGTAAAACAAGATATTTTAAAAGCCTCATGATAAAATGTCCTTTCTGTTGAATTTGTATACGGCAATTCCCAGCAATCCCAAAATGTGAACGAGCAAGATGCAGGCAGATTCAATGATCTTATCGGTGGGCAGAGGGTCTTCAAAAAAGTTCCGCCAAGAAACCATGTGGGTGGTGAACAGGTAGGGCTGAATGCTTTGTAAAGAAGGAACATCCAGCGCACCTATGATCGTAAATAAAATGATGATGGCCATCGTGGTGACGATCGGTCCGATAGAATTTTCTGAAAAGCAGGAAAGGGTTAAAGACAATGTAGCAATCATCATCAAGGAAAGATAAGCAACTCCGAAGCCGCAAAAGAAGCGCCAGGAAAGATCGTGATCCTGCAAAACAATGAGTCCGTCACTGTTCAGCACCATCAAGTCACCCGCCCCGAAAAGCCATTTGCCGACTATCAAAGCAAGGAATGCCATCCACACCAGAATGATGAGTGTGTAAGCACATCCCGCGATGTATTTTGAAAACAAGATCTGGGTGCGGGAGATAGGTTTGGTTAGAAGCAAACGGATGGTTCCCATAGCACCTTCTCCCGAAACCAGGTCGCCGGTCACAAGCGCAATCAACAAGGGAACGTGAATAATCAGCATTTGTAGAATTACGAAGGCGATCAGGTTTCCGTTCAAAATATTTCCTTCAAAGGAAAGGGTTTGTTCAAAAGAGGATGTTATGAAAGAAATGAAACTCATGCCGTCGGACTTCATCGCAAACAAAATGATTCCAATGATCAGCGTGATCGCTCCAACACCGATGTAACTGCGAGGCTTTGCCGCAATCTTGATGAATTCGTTATAGGTGCTTTTCCAGAACATTATTGGTTGATGAGTTTTAGGAAATAGTCTTCCAGTTTTCTTTTTGCCTCAATGGAATAAACATTTATTCCGTTGTCGCTGAACAATTTATTTACAACTGGAATTTTTTCCTGTGAAAGATGCAAGAGTAAATTCAGCGGGTCTGCACTGTCGATCAAGTCTCCCATGGAGGCGTTGCGGAGCAGCTGTTTTGCCTTGTCCATATTGTCGACCGTAAAAGCAACGATGAGTTCCTGGGCATTCAGCAATTCACTGACAGATCCTTGTACGATTGTTTTCCCTTTGCTGATGATCACCATGCGGTTGGCGATCAATTCTATCTCTGAAAGAATGTGTGAGGAAAGAAGAACGGTTTTGTTGCGTTCATTTTTTAGCTGAAGGATCAAATTGCGGATGTCGATGATGCCCTGAGGATCCAAACCGGTAGTGGGTTCGTCGAGTATGATCAATTCGGGATCGTGGATGAGTGTTTGAGCAATGCCCAGCCTTTGCTTCATCCCGTGGGAAAATCCGCTGAGTTTGTCTTTCTCCCGACCTTTCAGGCCAACAAATTCTATGATCTCGTGCACCTTACTCTTGGTCACATTCATTCCCGATAAACGCGCGAAAATTTCAATGTTTTTTTCTGCTGAAAGATATTTGTAGAAATCAGGTTTTTCTACTATGCAGCCGATGCGCTGTAAAATGTAATTCCTGTTTTTGCTCAGGTCTTTTCCGAAAAGTTTTAATTCTCCGCCGCTTGGTTTGATGAGGGAAAGCATGGTGCGGATAGTGGTGCTTTTTCCGGCTCCGTTCGGACCGAGAAATCCGAAAACATCGCCGCGGTAAACATCGAAACTCACGTCCTTCACAGCTTGGAACTTTCCAAATTGTTTTTGAAGGTGATTGATCTCAACTATTTTTTCGAAGTTATCAGACATAAAGGGGAGGAAAATAACAGAACAAAGGTAGGGGTAAATTGATTCTGTTAGAATTAAAACAGGGTTTATTTGCAATCAATTTTTGATTTCAGGAAACTCCCTGTTCTGGTTACGATGAGCTGTTTCCGAGGGCTTTCTTGTAAGTCAGCAAAACCCGTTCGCGGGCAAACTTATGGTCAACAATGGGGCGTGGATAGCTGAGTTCTTCCAGATCGGGCACCCATTTGCGGATGTAGGTCAGGTTGGGGTCAAAACGCTTGGTTTGTGCGTCCGGACTGAAGACCCGGAAGTAAGGAGCAGCATCACAGCCCGAGCTGGCGGCCCACTGCCAGCCTCCGTTGTTGGCCGACAAGTCGAAATCCAGAAGTTTTTCGGCAAAGTAAGCTTCGCCCCAGCGCCAGTCGATGAGCAAGTGCTTGACTAGAAAGCTGGCCGTGATCATGCGCAGCCGATTGTGCATGAATCCGGTGGCATTGAGTTCGCGCATGCCGGCATCTACTATCGGATAGCCCGTTTCTCCTTTGCACCAAGCTTCGAATTCTTTTTCGTTGTTCCTCCAGGGAATCCTGCCGTATGGTTTTTTAAATGCACCCTTTGCTGCGTGCGGAAAATGAAACAGGATCATCATGTAAAATTCCCGCCAGATCAATTCATTCAGCCAGGTTTCGTTCAGCGCTTGTGCTTTTTTTACAAGGTAACGAATACTGATCGTACCGAATCTTAACTGCAGGCTCAGTCGGCTTGTTCCTGCTACGGCCGGAAAATCACGTTGTTTGTCGTAGACTGAAATAATTTTTTCATCTACGCTTGGCGGAACGAGCTTCATTCCGCTTGTTTTAAAACCGATCTCTTCCAGCGCAGGGAATTGAAACGGTTTTGTCTTGTAAAAATTCGAAAAGAGTTTTTCAGTAGCAAAACTTTTTAACGCAGCTTCTGTCAATTTGCTTTTCCACTTCCGCATGTAAGGGGTAAAGATCGTATACGGCAGTCCGTCCTCTTTTGTCACTTCATTTTTTTCAAATATCACCTGATCTTTAAATGAGTGAAAAGGAATCTTGTGCTTGGCTGCCAGAGCTGCAATTGCACTGTCTCTCTCTATTGCCGCAGGCTCGTAATCTCCGTTGCAGTATATGTTTTTTATGGGATAGGTTTTGATGAGTTCTTCGAATACTTCCAAAGGGGTTCCTTTTTTTTGGAGCAGTGAACTTCCGTTCTTGACAAGTTCTTTTTGAATTTCAAGAAGGACCAGGTGAATGAACTCTACCCGTTTGTCTTTTTTGTTTTCAAGTCGGCTTAAAATCTCCGTGTCAAAAATAAAAAGAGGAAGTACGTGTGTTTCATTCTTGAGTGCCTGGAAAAGTCCGGCATTGTCGGAAAGGCGTAGGTCTCTCCGGAACCAAAAAATGCTGAGGGTTTGTTTTTCAGATGAGCTCACATTCAAACAATTCGGAAAAATGTTTTTTCAATTTCTCTTTCACTTCTGCCTCATCCACTTTTCTTCCCAGTTCTTTATCCAACGAAGTAACAGCCTTATCAATGCCGCATGGAATGATGTTCCCGAAATAATTGAGATCAATGTTGGTATTGAAAGCAAAGCCATGCATGGTCACCCAGCGGCTGGCTCTTACGCCCATAGCGCAGATTTTCCTCGCTTTCAGAGGATTGTCGGCATCGAGCCAGACGCCGGTTTCGCCTTCGCTTCTTCCGCCTTTGATGTTGTATTCTGCCAACGTGCGGATGACGATCTCTTCCAGAAAACGCAGGTATTTGTGAATGTCGGTGAAAAAATTATCGAGGTCCAGAATGGGATAGCCCACAATTTGCCCGGGTCCGTGATAAGTAATGTCGCCGCCCCGGTTGATCTTGTAATAAGTGGCGTTCTTTTCTTTCAGCTGATTTTCGCTGATCAGCAAGTGTTCTTTATCGCCGGTGTTTCCGAGCGTGTAAACGTGAGGGTGCTCGCAAAAAAGAAAGTAGTTGGGAGTGGGGAGAGCGGAGTGGGGCGCAGCAGTGCGATTGTCCACTTTTATTTGCACGACTTCCGCAAAAAGTTTTTCCTGATAGTCCCAGGCTTCTTTATAGTCTATTAGACCAAGATCTATGCACTTAACCTTTTGCATTTACGGATAAGAAATAAAATGATCCCGATAACTATCGGGATTAATAAAAGAGAAATTGTATTTTTAGGACAGATCTCCCCACTCCCCACTCCCCACTCCTAACTCCCAACTCCCCACTCCCAACTCCCAACTCCCCACTCCTAACTCCTAACTCCCCACTTTTTAAAGTTCCGACAGCTTCGATTTCAGACGATTGATCACGTTCACTTCAACAGCGTCAACGCCCCTCAGTTCGGCCAATTCGACAGAGATCCAATCGCCCAGATGAATAAAGTAAATGGCTTTTTCCAGAATGGAATTTCCTTTTGAATAAATTTCAGTGATGTCGCAAGCATAATTTTTGATCACCTCTTTGTTGATGTCTACGCGGGCAAGGTTGCGGGAATAGTCGTCTTTGTCCAGGAAAAAAAGAACACTCAGGTTCTGATTTTTTTCGGTCCAGCCCACCAATTCATTGTGATTCATTTCAGGAACGATGTGATGCCAGCAAAGTACTTTTGAATTTTCATTCAACTGCTGACGAAAACGAATCGCGATTCCTTCGTTATAGGTGGTTGCATAAATTACAGGAATCTTCCCTTTTAAGATTGCTGCGATCTTTTTTGCTTCTGTAATGATCGCAATTTCTTCTTTGTCGATCAATTTAACGGCTGCTTCCAGTTCGGCTTTGTAATTTGTGTCGATGATCTTGTGAAAACCCAGTATGAAAAACAATTGAGTGAGGGAATATCCTAAACAAGAACGGGGAGGCATTCCTCCAGGAACAACGATGCAGTCGTAGCCTTTTGCCTTGCATGTTTCAAGGACTTTTCCGGCAGAGGTGATGCCTACGATTTTTGCATTTTTGGCAATCGCCAGCTCCATGCAATTCAAGGTTTCTTCTGTGTTTCCGGAATATGAGGAGATGATTATCAGGGTATTTTCGTTCACGTAAGCCGGAATGAAATAGCCTTTTGTAACTTGAATAGGCACGTTGGCATTGCTGACCACTAGTTCCGCAACTATGCTTCCTCCGATGCCGGAGCCGCCCAAGCCACAGATAAGCACATTTGATATCTTATGTGGAGAAGCAGTCTGCTTCGCACCGTTGCCAATGTGAATGGCTTCTGTTAATTGTTTCGAAAAATTCGCTACTAATGTTTTCATCAGATAATAATTTTTTCTATGAAGCCTGATAGAACTACATATTTCTTTCCTTTTTTTGCAGAAGAAATATGCTCGTTTCAGTTCTCAAATCATCTTCAAGGGCTGTAAAAGTACGATTTTTTTGAAATAAATGCTGAAAAAAGGGCAAATTACGTGACTATAAAGGCACCATTGCGTGTATATTTGCACCTTATAATAATGTAATAAAATCAGATCATGAGTCTTGAATTAAGTGAACAGGAAGTATTGCGGAGAGCAAAGCTGGAAGAGATTGTCAAAATGGGGATTGATGCCTATCCGGCGGCATTGGTAGAGATCAACGCCACAGCTAAAGACATCCTTGAGAACTTCAACCTGGAAAAGGCGGATGATTATAAAAACATAAGCATAGCAGGGCGCGTGATGAGTAACCGCGACATGGGAAAAGCCTGTTTTATTAGCTTGCAGGACGCTACGGGACGCATTCAGGTGTATATCCGCAGAGACGACATCGGGACGGAAGAAGACAGAAGCATCTATGACCAGCTCTTTAAAAAACATACGGATCTGGGCGACATTGTAGGCATTACCGGTTACGTTTTTGTCACCAAAGTAGGAGAGATCTCCATTCATGCGACCTCCTTTACAATGTTGAGCAAATCCTTGCGTCCATTGCCTTCCGTGAAGCGCGATGACGAAGGAAATGTGTTCGATGAGGTGACCGATCCGGAGTTCCGCTACCGTCAGCGCTATGTCGACCTGATCGTGAACCCTTCCGTGAAAGAGACCTTCATCAAACGCACAAAAATGGTGAATACCATCCGTGATTTTTACAACGAAAAAGGATATCTGGAAGTAGATACACCGGTTTTACAAGCTATTCCGGGTGGAGCTTCTGCTCGTCCTTTTACCACGCATCACAACACCCTGAACATCCCGATGTATCTGCGCATAGCGAATGAATTATATTTAAAGCGATTGATCGTCGGTGGATTTGACGGAGTGTATGAGTTTTCACGAAATTTCCGTAACGAAGGAATGGACAGGACACACAATCCTGAATTTACTGTGATGGAATTGTATGTGGCTTACAAAGATTACAACTGGATGATGGATGTGACGGAAGAATTGTTGGAAAAGATTGCGATCAATGTGAACGGAACAACTGTTGTGCCGGTTGGAGACAAACAGATCGATTTCAAACGCCCTTTCAAACGCATCACGATGTTTGATTCTATCAAAGATTTTACGGGAATTGATATTTCCGGAATGGACGAATCACAATTGCGTGATACGTGCAAAACTTTACACATCGACGTAGCCGACAACATCGGAAAAGGAAAACTCATTGATGAGATCTTCGGTGCAAAATGCGAAGGCAATTACATTCAGCCGACTTTCATCACGGATTATCCTGTGGAGATGAGTCCGCTTACAAAAAAACACCGCAGCAAACCGGGGCTGGTGGAACGTTTTGAATTGATGGTGAACGGCAAAGAATTGGCAAACGCCTATTCCGAGTTGAACGACCCGATCGATCAACGCGACCGTTTTGAGGAGCAAATTAAATTGATGGAACGCGGTGATGATGAAGCAATGTTCATCGATCACGATTTCCTGCGCGCACTTGAATATGGAATGCCTCCAACCTCCGGGATCGGGATTGGGATCGACCGTTTGGCAATGATCATGACCAACAATGTTTCCATTCAGGATGTTTTGTTCTTTCCTCAAATGAGGCCGGAAGCGATAGCCGGTGGTGAAGGGGCTGAATTCCCGAACACCACTAAAAATAATAGTGATGTGAGCGAAGTGAGACCGGAAGAAGTGAAAAAAGCAGGTGTTGTTTTGAGCGAGGAAGAACAAAAAGTGCTGGAGGAAGTTAAAAAACAAAACCAAGCTACCGTTGCCAGTGTGAGCGAAACAACCGGCATCTCTAAGAATCAGCTCAACAAGATCCTGACGTCATTGACGGAAAAAAACGTGTTGAAAAGAGAAGGGCCTGTTTTTCAATCGGTATAGATAGAATATTAAAAACCATTGCATGTTGCTAGTCCAACAAAAGGCAAAAGAGAATTTTATCTACATCACCTTATTGCTGCTCGTTGCAATAGTGGCTTACTGGCAAATTTCATTTCTGAAATACTCGGTGACCCACGACATGATCAATTGCTGGATTCCCTGGCGGCATTTTATTTCAGAGTCTTTACAAAATCACATGTTTCCGTTCTGGGACCCGTATCAGCAATTGGGTTACCCCATTCATGCGGATCTGCAGGGCCCTTCTTGGTATCTGGAGTCGTTGCTTCTGGGAAGCACGGTTGGTGAATCCAACTATGTGGTGCAGTTGCTGTTTGTCTTTTATGCATTTCTCGCCGGAACGGGAATGTATTTTTTATCACTCTGCTTTCATGAAAACAGAAATGCTGCTTTTATCACAGGTGTGTGTTACATGTTGAGCGGATTCTTTGTCGCCCATGTCCAACATTTTTATGCGGTGATCGGTTCGGCATGGTTGCCGTTCATTCTTTTGAACTATTACAAAATGCATGTTTCGGGTTCTTATAAATATGCGATTTACGCGTCCATTTTTTTATTCTTCAACCTGACCGGAGGAAATCATACTTTCACTTTTATACTTGTTTATCTCTTTCTTGCGGTGGGAGGATACTTTATTTTTACTGCCATTAAAGAAAAGAAAAAGGAAATCGTATTCCGTTTGCTGAAGCTCAACGCACTTTTTATTCTGTTGACAGGTGCCTTGTCGACAGTTTTGTTTGTAGTGTTCTATCAGGTAAAACCATACGTCGGCCGGCTGAGTGGAATGGACTATAAAAGTGCGAGCGTCAATCCATTGTCACCTCAATCCTTACTTTCCTTATTTGTTCCTTTTTCAACGGTCAACAGTACAGAGTTTTACAGTACTGATCCGTCGATGTGTAATGTCTATATCGGGATCATCATTCTTCCTTTCATTCTTCTCTCTCTCATTCGTAGCAAGACCGGAATCGAAAAAGTGTTGCTGACCTTTGCTTTTATTTGTCTGCTGGCGTCCTTCGGTTCATACACGCCGGTTCACAAACTGCTTTTCAACTTTTTTCCTTTCATGGACCTCTTCCGCTTTCCGAGCTATTTTAGTTTATTTACATGGATGATCTTGTTGCTTTTGGGAGGAAAACAATTGGCTTTTACGCTCTCGTCTTTTTTGATCAGCAAAGACAAGCTGGTCAAAATCGTTTCAATTCTTTTAGGTTTAATGGTGCTTCTGGTGGTCATTGCTTTTACAAAGAACAACAGTGCGGCTTTTTTCTTTTCGGAGGAGCACAAGACCATTTTTGACTTTATCGGCGGAGCAAAGCTGTATCAAAACATCATTCTTCAGGGAAGCATTCAGGTGGCATTGTTGGTCGGGCTTTTGGCGGTGATCTTGAAGGTTTCCGAAAAATACCGATTGAAAATTATTACAGTGTTTGTTGTTTTGGACATGATGCTCTCCGTTCAATTGAACATTGCTTACGTTGGATTTTCTCAGACGTCACCTAAAGAATTGCATGATTATGTAGCCTCTTTACCAAAAGGATTTCCGGTTCCTCCAATGAATAACATCATCGACAATACAGAAGAACTCGGACAGAAGCACGGTTTGTATCGTAACACCAGCGTTTTTCACAAACGCATTTCGGCAGATGTTTTTAATTCCTTTTGCTTTACCAATCAGGCTATGATGCTGGACTCGCTTCGTCCGCTCTACGATTCGATGCGCCGCAATCCCCTTGTTTATTTTTCTAACAGTATTTTTTCAGAGAGTCAGCTGAAGCAGCACAAGGCGGAGATTCAGCCGTCGACAATCGTGTTAAGTGACTCAGATCACAAGAGCGTTGCAGAGCAATTGAAGCCACCAATTTTTGGGATGTCAGCTCTGCGAATCATTTCTTTTCAACCGGATAAGATGGTTTTTGCTGGAAGCACACAAGGTCCGCAATTATTGACTTTGCTTCAGAATAAGTACACCGGCTGGAAGGCATACGTCGACGGAAAGGAAACAGAGATTCTTTTGTCAAATTATCTAACCATGTCTTTGGTTTTTCCAAAGGGCCAACATACAGTAGAGTTTGTTTACAGAAACAATGCGGTCATCATCGGAGGCATCATTTCTTATTCTGTTTTTGCGCTGCTGCTATTGGTGCTGAGTGTGATCTGGATAAGGGAGAACAAGAGGTATGTTTTGGTCGGATGCATCTGGCTGGTTTTGCTGGGATGTACGGCTCATCTTTTTTTGTAAGAATTCGCATAAAAAACATAAATTAGGACATTATTTAAAGGCCTGAACATGGGTGAGAAACATAAAATAGCGGTAATTGGAGGGGGTAGCTGGGCAACCGCTATCGTGAAGATGCTTTGCAACAACGCAAAAGAAATTCACTGGTGGGTGCGCAGCCAGACGGTTGTGGATCACATCAAAAAATACAAACACAATCCGAATTACCTGACCTCCGTTGAATTTGAGACCGATAAGTTGGTTTTGAGTCACGACATGAAAGCCGTCATTGCGAAAGCTGACATCATTATCATGGCCGTTCCATCTGCATTTTTGAAAGATGCTTTGAAAGAACTGACAGAAGCCGACCTAAAAGGAAAAAAAGTGTATTCTGCCATCAAAGGAATTGTACCGGAACACAACCTGATTGTTGGCGAATTTTTTAATACCCACTTTAACATTCCTTTCGACAACATAGGCGTTATTACTGGGCCTTGTCATGCGGAGGAGGTTGCGATGGAAAAACTTTCCTACCTTACAATTGCATCTCAAAATACAGAGAGCGCTTCTTATGTAGCATCACAGCTGAATTGCCGATACATCAAGACCACTGTTTCTGACGATATTTTTGGAACAGAATTTTCTGCTGTTCTTAAAAATGTATTTGCCATAGCCAGCGGCATCTGTCACGGGTTGGGTTACGGTGATAATTTTCAGGCCGTTTTGATCTCTAACGCGATTCAGGAAATAAAAGCTTTTGTGGATGTGGTTCATCCGATCGACCGCGACATCAAGAGTTCGGCTTATTTGGGCGATCTTTTGGTGACCGCTTATTCACAATTCAGCCGTAACCGTATGTTCGGGAACATGATCGGGAAAGGTTATTCCGTGCGATATGCTCAGTTGGAAATGAACATGGTGGCAGAGGGGTACTATGGTGTGAAATGCATTTACGAGATCAACAAAAAATATAAAGTGGAAATGCCCATCACCGAAGCCGTCTACAACATCGTTTACGAAAAGATCTCCCCGGCAATTGAAATGAAATTGCTGACCGATAAATTATCTTAATTTTTCTGGAATGAAACTGTCCGAAAAAAGATCAGTACTCTTGCTTGTATTGTTTCTGCTGACAGTATCTCTGTTGCTTTATCACAGCACCATCTTTCTTCCGCCGTCCTTCATTCACGCCTGGACACAAAGTGAACGATACGCGATTTCATTACAATTTCTAAACAACGGGTTTGATATTTTCCACCCCGCTACTTTTAATCTGCAAACGGTTGATGGGATTACCCGAATGGATCTTCCGCTGAATGAATTCATGGCCGCTCTGCTTATGAAGATCTTCGGCACTTCTCCTTTTGTTTTCAGAATGTACACGCTTTGCGTCAGTATAACCGGGTTGGCTTTTCTTTACCTGCTGGCAAAAAGACTAACAGAGTCAGAGCTGAAGTCGTGGTTGGTGATAGCTTTTGTTTTCTTTTCTCCCTTGTACGCCTATTACCAAGCCGGGTTCATCCCTTGCGTGCCTGCTATTTCTTTCGTTTTTATTGCGTACTATTATTTTTACTCATACAAAATGGAGGGAAAGAAAAAGCATTTCTATCTGAGTCTTCTTTTCTTTTTTCTGGCTGCAATGATCCGCTTGCCTTTCTTTATTTTTCTTTTTGCTTTTTTTCTTCAGCAGGGATATTCAGTAATTAAGCAAAAAAAGTTCATCCGCTTTGAAGTGCTTGGCTTTGCATCGGCCTTTGCCGCTTTCCTGGCATATTCGCTTTACAACGTTCACTTGGGAAAAACCTACGGGAACATGTTCCTCGACCGCTTCTTGCCTGCCAAGAGTTTCGGAGAGCTGATGATCATCATCAAATACATCTACAGTCATTGGTTGTTTCAGTATTTTACGGTTTGGCATTATTTCTTGTTGTTATTGTCAGTAATCTTTACCATGCTTGCCTACAGAAGAGAAAAGCAGATCGAAGAGAAAGCTCTTTGGTTCAATTTGTTCATTGCCGGAGGTGGGGCTGTCCTTTATTTTCTTTTAATGGCTTGTCAGTACTTCGATCACGATTACTATTTTTTAGATTCTTTGTTCCTGCCGGTCGTTTTACTTTTTCTTCTTTGTATTAGAAATGTCAGTCTTGAAGGCGGCAGAAAACTTTTCCTTTTTTTTATCGGAGTTATTTGCACATTTTTTATGTTTGGAGATTCAGCGAAAAATCAGGGCGAGCGCTATAAGTTTGATGGGTCAGACAGAGTGGAGTCCAGCAGAAGAAATTTTGAAGGATCGCGTGAATTCCTCGATTCCCTGGGCATTTCCAAAGATGTTAAAATGTTGGTGATCGACGCATATTCTACCAATATACCTTTGTACATGATGGATAGAAAAGGATACACGGTTTATCAGACCAATAGGGACAATCCACTTCCTCTGTTGTTTCAGACAAAATGGGACTATGTCGTCATCCAAGATCAGTTCCTGTTTTCGGAGGTATTAAGGCATTACCCGATAGTAGCCTCCGTGATAGAGCCTTTGGCAGGTAACGGAAGGATAACGGTTTATAAGCGAAGCATTCCTTTCAGAAAGAGATCGGTGGAGGAATTGCTTCGGTTGGAAAAGAAGAACTGTTTAATGGACGAGATAGCTGATTTTGAGGGTGACCAGAAAGGACATTTTACGGAAACGGGCGATATTCTTTTTTCAGAGCAGAACTCAACAGCGATGCTTGGGCCAGAAATCGAATATGGAATTTCCTTCAAGGTAGGAGCAAATGAATTGAAGGGCAAGGAGACTGTTTCCGTGAAAGCCTCTTTCGATTTTTGCTGCAAAGAAACCTCGGCTATTAAGTTGGTGCTGACCACGGCGAACAAAGGGAAAACTCTTTCATATCAATCTTTTGTACTGGGAGATTTTTATAAAGGAAGTGGAAATATACAAACGGCTGTGTTTTATTTTACTGTGCCTGCTTTCCATAACGCGAACGATATACTGTCGGTATATTTGTGGAATCCGGATAAGAGCACTATGTCCTACGACAATCTCAGGGTTGCCGTTTATAGTGATCGCTGATCAGTTTTGCTTTTGCCTTTCCGATAACTCCTGTCAGCTCCTCTTCCGTCGCAGCTTTCACTCCTTTCACAGATTTAAATTGCGACAATAATTTTTGTGCGCTTGTGTCGCTTATTCCTTTTATCTCGGTCAGTTCTGTTTTTAAAGTTCCCTTGTCCCTTTTGCTTCTGTGATGTGTAATTCCAAAACGATGGGCCTCGTCGCGGATTTGCTGAATGATCTTCAGGGACTCGCTGCGTTTATCCAGATAGAGTGGAATGGAATCTCCAGGAAAGTAGATCTCCTCCAATTTTTTGGCGATGCCGATGATGGCCACTTTGCCTCTCAATCCTAATTTATCAAGACTCTCCAAAGCTGCACTCAGCTGCCCTTTTCCGCCATCGATGACGATCAGCTGAGGCATGGATTGATTTTCCTCTTGTACGCGTTTGTACCTTCTGTAAATAATCTCCTCCATCGAAGCAAAATCATCTGGCCCTTCTACCGTCTTAATGTTGAAGTGACGGTAATCTTTTTTACTAGGTTTGCAATCTTTAAAAACGGTCATAGCCGCCACCGGATAGGCTCCCTGAAAGTTTGAGTTGTCGAAACACTCAATGTGTCTGGGCTCTTCTGTTAAACGCAGGTCTTTTTTCATCTGCTCCAAAATGCGTTTGGTATGCCTTTCGGGATCTATCAGACTTTCTTGTTTGATCTTTTCGCGTTTGTAATAATCCACATTGCGCAAGGATAATTCCAGGAGATGTTTTTTATCTCCGCGCTGGGGAATGATGAAGTCAATATTGGGGAACTCTGTTTCAATTTTAAAGGGAACGATGACTTCTTTTGCATCGCTGTGAAACCGTTCTCGCAGCTCAACGATCGAAAGTGCTAGCAGCTCCTGATCACTTTCATCCAGCTTTTTCTTCAGTTCAATGGTGTGGCCTTGTATGATGGAGCCATTCACCACTTTTAAGAAATTGACGTACGCTGTTTTTTCATCGGAAGTGATGGAGAACACGTCCACGTTGGTAATGCTCGGACTAACCACGGTCGACTTACTTTGAAATTTTTCCAGAGCATCGATCTTTTCTTTGATGATGTGCGCCTTTTCAAATTCCATTTTTTCAACGTGTTGCTGCATCAGACTTTTTAAATGTCGGGCAACGATGTTGATGTTTCCTTTCACGATTTCCCTGATGTTCGCGATTGTTTGGTTGTAGTCATCTTCGCTCTCAAAGCCTACGCAAGGCGCTTTGCAATTCCCGATGTGGTATTCGAGGCAGACCTTGAATTTTTTCGCTTCAATGTTCTGTTTGGTTAAATTGAGGTTGCAGTTGCGGAGCCTGAACAGGGTTTTGATCAGATCCAATACGGTATACATAACCTTCACCGATGCATAGGGCCCGAAATACAAAGAGCCGTCGTTAACGATATTCCTTGTTGAGAACACTCTGGGAAACCGTTCGTTCTTTATGCAAATCCAGGGATAAGTCTTATCATCTTTTAATAGGACGTTATAGCGGGGCTGGTATTTTTTAATAAGATTGTTCTCAAGCAGAAGCGCATCCAGTTCGGTGTCGACTATGATGAACTTAATGTCAACGATCTTCCTGACCAGGATCTGCGTCTTGCCGTTCTCGTGCTGATCTTTATTGAAATAAGAGGCAACCCGCTTTTTAAGATTCTTGGCCTTTCCAACGTATATAATCTTTCCTTCCGCATCGTAATACTGATACACGCCGGGGTTGTCCGGCATTGCTTTCACTAGTTTACTGATGTGTTCGGATTTTTCCAAGGCTTGCCAAATATAAAAACAAAAACGCCAAGAGGGTGACTCTTGACGTTTGCGTTATGGATCTTTAAATTAGTTCGCGATGATGATCTTCTTGGTGATGCTTCCTGCTTGATTCGTAACGGTCAGGAAATAACTCCCGTTTGCTGTGCCTGTCAGATCAATAACCTGTTTTGAGGAAGCGGATTCTTTTTTCAATACTACATTTCCGATGATGTCGTAAACAGTGATGCTGCTGTTTCCATTCACAGCACTCAGGTCAGCCGTAAAGATCCCGCTTGACGAAGGATTCGGATAAACCGTCACGGCAATTGTCGAGTTGTCTTTTATTCCCGTTAGAGGAGTGGAACTACCAATAAAGTTCACATTGTCGATACTAAATGTTCCGGTGGATGCTTCGGAATTCCAAGCATAGAAGCGGAATGTAACCGGTGCGGTAAGGTTAGCGTGACTTGCACCCAGTACTATGATGTTTCTGGTTTGAAGGGTAGTGATGTCTTTTTTCAGAAAGAATACGTTACCGGTTTGTACATCCACGTTGGTGGTGGGAGCGCCGTATACTGCCGGCAAATTGAGGACGTATCCATCCAGGCTGGAGCGCACGCTGTAGGCTCTTACTCCTGTTCCTGAACGTTCGAACGTAAATTTAATGGAGTCACCGGTGATGGAATATCCTGATTGTGGAGTCAACGTTACTTCATAATATTCAGCAGTATTTATGACTCCTGTCATCAAAGGATACAGTGTGTCGCCGGTGCCACCTGTAGACCCGGTCGCCCAATCAGCAAAATCGAAACGTGCTGCTGCTAATGAATTCGCCGGAGTTCCAAAGGCCATGAAGCTTCCCAGGGTTACACCTGTAGCGGTCGGAAGTGGTGATGGATCTGTCGTTCCTGAGGTTGTCTTTACGCTGTCGAAAGCGTAGATCAATTGTGCTTGTGCACAAAAAGAGCAGATGATGGCTAAAAAAAGTAAAGTAGTTTTTTTCATTTGTCGGAGTGTTTAAGTTATGGTTATTTATTGTTATGGGCACTCATGGTTCTTTGTAAACCAATGCTTGCAAATCCTTGTATCATTTCAATGCACAATTTTATTCTTGGCTCTAATGCTTTTGTCTCTTCTGAATTCCATTTCCCCAGCACGTAGTCGACTTGTTTTCCTTTTGAAAATTCACTTCCCACTCCAAAGCGCAACCTTGCATATTCTGCACTCGCCAATGTTTCTTGTATGCTTTTTAACCCGTTATGGCCGCCATCGCTGCCTTTTCCTTTCATGCGGACAGAGCCAAATGGCAACGCCAAGTCATCTGTCAGCACCAGCAAATTTTCTTTCTGTATTTTTTCCGCTTGGAGCCAGTAATTTACGGCTTTTCCGCTTAGGTTCATGTAAGTGGAAGGTTTTATTAATAGTAAATTTTTCCCTTTGAACTTGTAAGTTGCTACGGAAGCCAGTTTGTCGGCACTGAATTTCAGGTCGTTCTCTTTTGCTATCGTGTCGAGAATTGTAAAGCCGATGTTGTGACGGGTATCTGCATACTCTTCTCCGATGTTTCCCAGGCCGACAATCAAAAACTTGCTCATTCCTCAAAATTACGAAAATATAAAACCCCGAAGTACTTCTCCGGGGTTTTAATTCTTGTAAGAAAGAACTATTTCTTAGCAGCAGGGGTGGCAGCAGCAGCAGCAGGTGCAGCAGCAGCAGGTGCGGCTACTTTAACTTCCTCAGCAACAACACGTGTTACCTGAACGTTAACAACCGTTACGTTTTCTGCATTTAAGAAGGTCAATCCATCAAATTTAAGATCACTTACGCGAACTGCGTCGCCGATCTCCATTGTTGCAATTGAAATGTCAATTGTATCAGGCATTTTTTCTACAAGGCCTTTTACTCTCAACGTTTTTAATTTTTTGTTCAACTTACCACCGTTTCTTACTCCCGGAGATGTTCCGGTTGTTTTTACGGGAATGCTCATCGTTACAGGCTTTCCTGCAATGATCTCTAAAAAGTCAACGTGCAAAAGATGATCTTTCACCGTGTGGAATTGTGCTTCTTGTAAGATCGCCTTGAATTTTTTGCCTTCAACGTCCAGGTCAACAGTGTTCACATTTGGAGTGTAGATCAGGTCCTTAAAATCTGCTTCTAACACAGAAAAGTGAACTTGTTCTTTACCTCCGTACAATACACATGGTACGCGCTTCGCATTTCTCAAAGCTGTTGCATCTGTCTTCCCTACGTTCGCACGTGGCGAACCGCTAATAGATACTGATTTCATTTTGTTTTATTTTTAATTTATGTTGACCGTTGCGCCAGCCGATCAACGTTTATATGTAATTGGCGCAATCTTCTTTTGTCCTCCGAAGCCCTAAACTTAAGAGGATTAATGCTTTATGAAACAATAAAATTAGAGCTGATGGACTCGAAACTGTGCACGCTGTGTAATACTTTAGCGAACAGCTCGGCAACCGACAGGACTTTAATTTTACTGCTTTGTTGAGTCAGCGGAATGGTATCGGTTACCACCAACTCCAAAATTCTCGATTTTTCAATGTTCTCGTAAGCTTTTCCGGATAGCACTGCATGTGTACAAACAGCTCTCACGCTGTTGGCGCCTCTGTCGAGCATCATATCGGCAGCTTTAGTCAATGTTCCGCCGGTATCTATCAAGTCATCCACCAAAACAATGTCTTTCCCTTCCACATCACCGATCACAGTCATGCTCTCGATCACGTTAGCTTTAGCCCTTTGTTTGTAGCAGATCACGATGTCCGATTTCAAGAATTTCGCATACGCGTTTGCTCTTTTGGAGCCGCCCATGTCGGGAGCCGCCATTGTTAAATGGGGCAGGTTCAAGTTCTGTATGTATGGTAAAAAGATGGAGGAAGCGTATAAATGGTCGACTGGGAAGTCAAAGAACCCCTGGATCTGGTCGGCATGTAAGTCCATGGTAACGATACGGGTAGCTCCTGCAGCAGCCAGCATGTTGGCTACCATTTTTGCGCCAATGGCCACGCGGGGCTGATCTTTACGATCCTGGCGGGCATACCCGAAATAAGGCAAAACAGCTATGATCTGGTGGGCAGACGCACGTTTGGCAGCATCTATCATCAGCAAAAGCTCAAAAAGATTGTCGGTTGGCGGCATGGTGGACTGGATGATGAACACATCACTTCCACGAACCGTTTCTTCATAGGAAGTCTGAATCTCCCCATCGCTGAAACGAAGCAGGGATACCTTCCCAAGCTCCTGCCCGTAACTCTTACAGATGTTTTCTGACAGGCTGCGGGTGGAAGACCCCGAAAATATTTTTACTTTATAGTTCATTGCCTTTTTTTATAAGGGTTGCAAATGTAGTGAAAAATGGACTTTTGACAAAGAAAATTCACGGTTTTGGCTGTATTTTTTTGCTAATCCAAAACAAATCGATAGTTTTGCGTCCCGCTTTCCCATAAATCAATGCCCGGGTGGCGGTCCCGATAGCTATCGGGATGGTAGACTTAGCTGATTTCTTCTCAGCATAAACAGAAGAAAAGTAAAATGCCCAGGTGGCGGAATTGGTAGACGCGCTGGTCTCAAACACCTGTGGGAAACCGTACCGGTTCGACTCCGGTCCCGGGTACTTAACTGGAAAACCCCTGATAAATGCTTATTTATCAGGGGTTTCTGGTTCGATAAAAGCATTAAACTGCAATCGAAACACTTATTTTCAAGCAGTTACACGTTCGAGTCAGAAAGAGAATTTATAATCTTCTAGAATTAAATTCTTATTTTCACTAGAAGAAAAATTTTCTTTATAGAAATCATGCACGAAAAGAAAAACATAAAAAAATTCGACACAACATTATTTCTTGAAGAGATACTAAAAAGGGTGAGCGAACCAATTCCTGATGCTGACTACGAGAAATTTTTGGCTCTATGGGAACCAAAAGAAGTTAAGCGTAATGAAATAGTGATGCATGCAGGAGAAGTTCCAAAATGTACTGTGTTTGTTTTAAAAGGATGTTTGCGCCAATATATTGTTAGCGAAAAAGGAGATGAACACATTGTTTACTTCGCAGAAGAAAGGCATTTTATAAGCGATTTAGCGGCTATGGGTAGTGGAACAGTTTCAAATTACAATTTGCAAGCAACAGAAAAAAGCGAATTACTTATTGCAAGCGTTGGTAATTGGGAACAGGCTTTTAAGCAGTTTCCTTGG
>JBKJQG010000179.1:0-10053 GCA_046594925.1 Bacteroidia bacterium | reverse complement strand
CGAAGAGTTGAAGAACAGTAAGGATGAAACCATTGCTGTTCTTCAACTCTTCGTATAAGAAATACATGTAAGTATCAAACAAGAACTGACGCGCGATTGTGTTGGCATAATCTCCGTTCGGCTGCTCTGTAATCAAAAGATTACGGTATTCTCTTTCTCCACGCATGAAAGCCAGCTGGTCTTCATCTCTTCCTTTTCCTTCTACCATTCCGGCATAAGTTAAAATGGAAGTCGCATTTCCCACAAAATCCAAAGCGATGTTGATCAATGCAATGTCTTCCTCCAGGATTGGGCCATGTCCACACCATTCCGACAAGCGGTGTCCGATGATCAGACTGCTGTCGCCGAGACGTAATAAATATTCAAATTTCGCTTCTTGTACTGTCATTTTAATGAGATATGAGATGTGAGATGTGAGAAAAGAGATATAAGAATCACTCTGCCCGGCAAATCAAATCCGATTACAAATATTTTACGCCTTCAGGAATTTTATAAAAAGTCGGGTGACGATAAGGCTTGTCGTTGGATGGTTCAAAAAAAGCGCCTTGATCTTCCGGACTGGAAGCCGAGATCACGTTCGCAGGAACTACCCAAATGCTGATTCCTTCGCTTCTGCGGGTATACACATCGCGTGCGTTCTGAATGGCCATCTCAGCATCTGCTGCGTGTACATTCCCTACGTGTTTGTGTGATATTCCCGGATTTGCTTGTACAAATACTTCCCATACCGGCCATTGTGAGTCACTCATTTTAAATAATTTTAGATTTTTTGAATTTTAGATTTTTAGATTTGTTTGTCAGTCGGAATTTCAAAAATCTGAGATCCGATTTTTTTTGTTCTTTTTCTATTCTAAAATTCTAAAAATTTAGAATTCTAAAATTATCCTAGGCTACTTGCTTCTCTTTTGCTTGTTTTGCAGCATAAGCAGTGGCTGCTTCTCTTACCCAAGCTCCATTTTTATCGGCGTCTACTCTTGCTTTCAAACGTTTTGCATTGCAAGGTCCGTTTCCTTTGATGATCTCAAAAAATTCTTCCCAATTGATTGGTCCGTGCGTGTAATGGCCAGTTGCTGCATCCAATGTCATGTCTTTATCCGGAATGCTCAAGCCAATGAAATCGGCCTGAGGAACGGTTCTGTCGATGAAACGCTGACGGATGGCATCGTTGCTTTCCATCTTCACTTTCCAGCGCATCAATTGATCGCTGTTCGGTGATTGATCATCACTAGGACCCAACATCATGATGGAAGGCCACCACCAGCGGTTCAATGCATCTTGTGCCAATGCTTTCTGCTCAGGAGTTCCCTGTGCCAGATGCATCATGATCTCATATCCCTGACGGTTGTGAAAACTTTCTTCTTTACAAATTCGAATCATTGCACGGCAATACGGTCCGTATGATCCACGTGCCAATGCTGTTTGATTCATGATAGCGGCACCATCCACCAACCAGCCTATGGCTCCGATATCGGCCCAGGTCAATGTCGGGTAATTGAAGATGCTGGAATATTTTGCTTTTCCGGTATGGAGTTGTGCAAGTAATTCTGAACGATCGATACCGAGGGTTTCGGTGGCGCTGTATAAATACAGACCGTGTCCGGCTTCGTCCTGTACTTTCGCTAACAAAATTGCTTTTCTACGCAAATTCGGAGCGCGGGTGATCCAATTGCCTTCCGGTAACATTCCCACTATTTCGGAATGGGCATGCTGACTCATCATCCGGATCAATTGTTTCCGGTATGCTTCCGGCATCCAATCCTTTGGTTCTATTTTAGCTCCCGAAGCAATTTTTGCCTCAAATGCTTCCAATTGTTTTGCGTCTTCCATGTTGGGGTCCTCTTTAAGCTATAAAAGTACGGATTTAATCAGTTTTTACAAAATTGGACATAAAATTTCAATAAATACGGTGGTTTTAGGGGTGGTTTGGGTGGAGAAATAAGGTTCGAGTCTGGGAATTAATAAAAAAGGACGCCATCAGCGTCCTTAAATTTTTTCTTCAATGAAATTCTACAATCCTTTATCGTAATTCACCACCACTTTATCAGTAGTCGGGCGGCTCTGACAAGTTAGTATAAATCCTTGTTTTACTTCGGAAGCTGAAAGAGCGTAGTTCACAGCCATTTCTACCTTTCCGTCTTCTAACAAAGCACGGCAGGTACAGCAGGAACCACCCTGACAAGCATAAGGTGCATCCAATCCGATACGGATCGCTGCTTCTAAAATGGTTTCGTTTTCTTCCAAAACAACAGGATGTTCATCACCATCGATAATAATAGTTGCGGAAGCTCCGGTAGCAGTATTTGCTGAAGGTTTGATCTCTTCGGCATTCACCGGAGCGCTGAAATATTCGATGTGTACTCTCTCTTCAGGAATTTTTAATTCTTTCAAGGCATTCACTACGTTGTCCATCATCGGGCCGGGACCGCATATAAAGTATTCATTGTCCGCCGAAGTATCCACATATCCTTTTACCAATTCAATGTTCTTTTCTTTGGTCATCAATCCTTTTAAGTTCACAGGATGTCCGTCCGGAGCAGTGTTCAATACATGAATCACGTTCAATCTGTCGGCATTCACAACCGCCAATTGCTCGATCTGTTTTTTGAAGATGATGGAAGTCTCGTCATTGTTTCCATAGAACAAAGTCACTCTGCTCTTAGGTTCCAGGTGTAGAACGGTTTTTAGGATGGACAACATGGGAGTGATGCCGCTGCCACCTCCAAAAAGGATGTAGTTCTTTTGATTGGCAGGATTCATTTCCGTGAAGAAATTCCCCATCGGGATCATCACCTCTATTACATCGCCCACTTTCAAATGATCGTTGATGTAGGTAGATGCTCTTCCGTCTTTCACTTTTTTGATGGCCACACGCAATTCGCTCTCATCAACAGGGCTGCTGCAGATGGAGTAAGATCTTCTCAGGTCTTCTCCTTTGATGTTGAACTTCAGTGTAAGGTATTGTCCTTGTTTATATTTATAGTCTTGCTTTAAATTGGCAGGCACTTCAAATGCTACGGAAACCGCATCAGGCGTTTCGCGGATGATATCAACAACTTTAAGGGAATGGAATTTCGACATTTTTCAATTTGATTTTAGGGGGCAAATTTACGATTAATATAGAAATGTACAAAGATTAAAAACAAGCCATTTTCATGGAGAAAAATCTATAAATTGCGCCCTGTTAACACTCAAATGACAGATTCCAACAAAGTATTCTTCCCCAACCTTGAAGGCCTGCGCTTTTTTGCATTCTTTGCGGTTTTCCTGCATCACGTTGTAAGCACTTTGGGTTTTAATCCCTCTTCCGAAAAATATTCTTTCATCCGTTCGCACTTTTTAAAGAATGGCGACCTGGGTGTGAGTTTCTTTTTTGTCCTCAGCGGATTTCTGATCACCTATCTTCTACTGAAAGAAAAAGACTTGAGCGGAAAGATCAACATCAAACATTTTTATCTCAGGCGGATGTTGCGCATCTGGCCTTTGTATTTCCTGATCATTGCCATCTGTCTTTTGGTTATGCCAATGCTGCAGAACATCGTTCCGCAATGGTTTCCGATCGGAGTAAGCATTGACGAGATCAACAAATGGTTCTACCTGACCTTTACCGGCAATTTCGATTATCTTCAAAACGGCATCAACAATTTCATGATAGGAATTCTTTGGTCCGTTTCCATTGAAGAGCAATTCTATTTTTTTTGGCCTTTGATCGTTGCATTTGTCCCGACAAAATACCTCTTGCGTACTTTTCTGGTGATCATTCTAGGCTCCATTGCTTTTCGTTTTTTTTATGCGCAAGGCAAGCCCATGATCATTAAGTATCATTCACTTTCGTCTATCTCCGATCTGGCCACAGGAGCGGTGATCGCTTATCTTTCATTTAAGCAGGAAGTGATTGAATGGATCGAAAAAATCCCAAAGGCCGGAATCATTCTCGTCTACGTTCTGCTTTTTGTTTTGGTTCCTTTGCGTTTCTATACTTGGAAATTCGGGCTGTATTACAATCACGTATCCTCCCTTATGCCGGTCGTGTTTTCATCGCTCTTTTCGTTCATCATCCTCGAACAGAATTATGCGAAGAACTCTTTCTATAAAATAAAGAATTGGAGGATCGTTTCGTCTTTCGGAAAATTCACTTACGGGATGTATTGCTATCACATGATTGTATTTTTCACGGTGATGTTACTTTTTCATTTGATGGGAATCAATCTGCAAGGAATGAGTAAGTATGTTTTTCTTTTCGTGGTAGTCAGTTCTTTTTTCACTACGATTCTTGTTTCGGAGTTGAGCTATTATTATTACGAGTCCTTCTTTCTAAGGATAAAGGAAAGATTCACGCTCCTCCGTAAGGAATAGGATGGAACACGGATTCGACGGACATAACTGATTTTCGCGCCTGCCTGCCGGTAGGCAGAGATTACTATTGTGGGGTTTGGATGCTTCACTGATTTATTTGCCTTCGGCAACGGATTTGATTTTTCTTAAACAAGAAGCCCCGCTCTTAAAGAACGGGGCGTTATTTTTTCTGCGGTAATCTGCGAATCTTTTCCGCGAAAATCTGAGTGAAAAAACCGAAGCGACATACCTTACCTGGAGACGACAATTCGATGAACAGCATTCCCTGAGTTGGTCTGAAGCTTCACGAAATAAATTCCGTTACTTAATTCTGAAACCGGAATGATCTGTTTGTAGGTACCGAGGCTCTGAGACTCCTCCGCAAGGACAGCAATGGTTTTTCCGACAACATCCATGATGCTGATCTTCACTTTTGAACTTGCGCTCAAAGTATATTCCAACACAGAATTATCAATTGCCGGATTCGGATAAAGAATGGAATTCAATTCACTAGTAGAGTGATCAGCGATGCTCAAAAGCGGAACACCGGCGATAAGCGTATCGATCCACTCTATGTTGTTCACGGACACAGCTCCTCCAACATCGGTCGCATCCACTTTCAAAACAGGGATCTGCATGCCGTTTGCCAGCCACTTGAATTCGTAGCGCAAAGGGCGGTTGATGTTGGTTCCGAAACCAAAAGCATCTAAATAAATGGTATCTACTGCAGCAATGGTCGAAATTATGCGCAATACATTGAATGTATCAAGAGGCGTGATCAAAGTTCCCCAGCCGTCCACAAAATTCTCTCTGTGTCCTGTTTGTCCGTAATACCCAATGGTAGGGATTGGCAATCCGAATTTATAATCCGAAGTATCGGTATTAAAGTAATTCATCGGGAATCGGTAGATCACGTCATCCGAAGTATAATAAAAAGGCAAAGGAGCTCCGCTGATGGTATAGCCTGCTCCTATCTGACGGAATTTAGTAGTCGATTCTTTCAGAAAATCATAAGCCATGTCCAGTGTGATCCCCGGAATCGGCAATGAAGTAAGAATATTGTTCTCATTTCCGTACGATGTATTGAAGGGATTAAAGATGAGATTGAATGGACTAGGAAATGTACTTGGAGCATCGAATTTTTCATAGCGTTGCACATCGGGTATCAAAGCCGAATAATCCCAGAGACGGTTTGCGCCGCTCAGGGTCACGTCATTACTGTCCATGGTTGCCGTAAAGCTCACCAGTACCGAGTCACCCGCGTTGGGCATGTCGGCCGAAGTAACCGTGATCTGTGCATTCAGTGAAACAGAACAGACCGCAGCAGCAAAGAGTAGGAAATTTTTCATCATCATATTTTTAAAAAACATTCACTACCAAATGTATCACATTTCAAGCAAACAGCCTCCCTTTTTTTGTATCTTCGTAACTCAAAAATCAGAATACATGGACACCCTAAAAACTCCGTTGCTTTTGTCACTTGCCATCACTTCAGTGCTAACATTCAATTCCTGTAAAAAGGAGAAGGACGAAGAACCTCCGGCAACGACAACCACAGCGCCATACACTGCTTGTACACCGGCAACAACATTCACCCCTCCGGTAGCAACCACGCCAAAGCTGATCTTCAAATTCAAATTCGATTCCATGCAGGTGAGATTGGATAATTTCGGGAATGCTTCTACCGTTCCTTCGGGAAATGCGGCACAATCACCGATCTTCCATTTCATGAGCCAGCATTACATCGAACTTGCAGGAGATTTTGATGCCGTGGGAAGCGGGAAAGTGCTACACATCGGTCAACAAACCACCGCTGGCGGAGCAACAGCCATCGACTATTGTTCTACCGTTCAAGCAGCTGAAAACACAACCTTCTTTTCCATTCCATTGGATTCCATTACACCGGGATCCTATAAATGGCTGAGGGTTTCTTTGGCTTATCAGAATTACACCATCAGCTATAAATCCACTTCGGTACCGGGAGGCTTCGGAACAGGGACGCTGGCTTCCTTTATTGGTTTCAAAACATACATTCCAGGGTATCAGATCAGCGGAACCAGCTATCAGCCGACTTCGGCAACAGGCGGACCAGGGAATCACAACCAAGGTTACTGGGGATTCAAAACCACCGTTTCGGGAACGAATTATTTTCTAGACGGACAGTCGGCAGGTACTACCGTTCCCAATCCGCTTTTTGCAACTTCACCCATTCCATCGGGAAGCTGTTTGGTAACAGGTCAATTCGTTGATAACACCATGACGAATTCTCCTTTGCTCATCACCGGGCTGGAAACTGCTGACATCGTAATCACCGTTTCATTGTCCACCAACAAAAGCTTTGAGTGGACCGACTCCACTCCGGACGGATATTATCAACCTGATGCCGGAGAAGCTGTTGTAGACATGGGCATCCGAGGATTGATCCCTATCAAAAACTAAAATCCATCTCAAGATTTTAAAAAGCCCTGAAGCAGAAGCCTCAGGGCTTTTTTAATGAATTTCCGGGCAATAAAAAGTCTCCCGAAGCGTTCTAAAAATTTGTTCGCAAACAGGCCAATAATTGCGTATTTTTGAGATTGATTAATCAAGCCAGAGCATGAAAAGAGTACTATCTATCTTCCTTCTTACATTTACATCGTTTTTTGCATCTGCTCAGGATAGAAAAACAGTTGTCTGGCAAGACGGAAAGCGCGACCTCATTCAGTTTTCCGGCGTTGTGGTAGAAGGCGACAGCTTAAAGCCCATTCCCTATACCAGCATCCTTGTCCAGAACAGCTACCGCGGAACCGTCAGTGACTATTTCGGCTATTATTCTTTTGTCGCCCAAGAAGGAGACACCATTCAATTCACTGCCATCGGATTCAGCGATGCTTTCTTCATCATTCCGGATACGCTTACGAACAATAAATACTCCTTGATCCAAGTGATGAAGGTCGATACTTTCAACTTAGCCACCACCGATGTTTATCCGTGGCCGACGAAGGAGCAGTTCAAAAAAGCTTTTCTCGCTTTGGAACTTCCGGAAGATGACATGAACAGGGCCGACAGGAACATGGCGCGAGCAGATGCACGGGAACGTATGACAGGGATGGCCATGGATGCAAGTCTTAACTACAAATACAGTATGCAGCAATATCAAAGTAAATTGTACTATGCCGGACAATTGCCTCCCAACAATCTCCTGAACCCTATCGCTTGGGCGAAATTCATTAAGGCCTGGAAAAACGGTGATTTTAAAAAGAAGAATTAATCTGCACTGACAACCCATTTGTGAAATTCCCAACGACACATATTTTAAGATCCAAGCCGTCTAACTTATTAGTCCTGCTCCTTTTTGTTTCGGTTTCCATGTTTTCACAAAATACAGGAACGGTGTCCGGAAAATTGACAGATCTCGACAACCAGCCGATAGAAGACGTGAGTGTCTCCATTTTAGGATCCTCACAGTCTCCGGTCTTCACCAATAAGAATGGATCTTTCCGTTTGAATGTTCCTGCCGATGAAGACGTGACGATTCTCTTTTACAATTTGAATTTTATTCAGGCACAGCGGATAGTAAGACTTGCTCCCGGAGAAGAACTTGACATCAGTAGAAAGCTTAACTCCAAAGAGATCACCATAGGAGTGGTAGAGATCACAGATGGTAGCAGGTTCAAGGACCTTACCCGCTTAGATCCGATCAACATCACTCACATTCCTACTGCCAGTCAGGATTTCAACGCCATTTTGTTTACACTTCCCGGAGTCTCGAACAGAAATGAATTGAGTTCTTCTTATTCAGTGCGTGGTGGAAATTTCGATGAGAATCTGGTTTATGTAAACGGGATCGAGATCTATCGTCCATTCTTAACAAGATCCGGGCAACAGGAAGGATTGAGTTTCATTAACCCCGATCTTGTTTCTTCCGTTCTTTTTTCGGCCGGTGGGTTCGAAGCGAAATACGGCGACAAGATGTCGAGTGTGCTAGATGTGCAATACCGCAAACCTCGGAAATTAGCAGGAACACTTTCCGGCAGTTTACTAGGAAGCAATTTGCATCTCGAAGGTTCGTCAAAAAACTATCGCTTCACCTGGCTGGTGGGCGCACGTTACAAGACCAACAAATACCTATTGGGCAAAACCGATTCAAAAGGTGATTACAAGCCCTTCTTTGCGGATGTACAAATGTACACCACTTACGATCTCAGCCCGAATTGGGAATTGGATTTTTTAGGAAATTATGCGAGCAACAAATACCAATTCGTTCCGGAGAACCGGGAAACAGATTTCGGAACGTTGGACAAAGCACTTCGCTTGAAGATTTATTTTGACGGACAAGAGATCGACAAGTTCAACACCATGCTGGGAGCACTGTCGGCGATCTATAACGACAACTCGGAAAAATTAAATTTGAAGTTCATCGGTTCTGCTTTTCACAGCAAGGAGAACGAAGCCTTCGACATTCAAGGACAATATTTCATTGGAGAGCTGGAAACAGATTTTGGTCAGGACAATTTCGGGGACGTTGTAACAGAACGCGGAATAGGAACCTACATCGATCATGCGCGCACCGATCTGGATGCTTATGTTTTCAGCGGCGAGCACAAAGGTACTTATACCGAAGGAAAAAAACAATTGCTATGGGGATTAAAATATTCCAACGAAGAGATCAATGATAAACTGAGCGAATGGAAATTTGTCGACAGCGCGGGATTCTCCTTACCAAACACGCCGGGGCCGATCCTCAATCCGAGCGACATACAGCTGCAGGATGTTGTAAAGACCAAAATAAAACTCAACTCGAACCGCTATTCCGGCTATCTGCAAGGTTCGATGATGAGAGAAACAAAAGACACTGCGACCATTTCCGCAACCCTCGGCCTGCGTGCAAACTATTGGGATTTCAACGAACAATTTTTAGTAGGGCCGCGCGGAACGTTCGGAATCAAGCCCAATTGGAAAAGGGATTTTCTTTTTAAATTCTCCTCTGGATATTATTATCAACCGGCCTTCTATAGAGAGCTAAGAGGCGAAGATGGTATTGTGAACAAAAACATCAAAGCACAAACGTCCATTCATTTTGTATTGACAAGTGACTATAATTTCAAAGCTTGGAAGCGGCCATTCAAATTCATAGCAGAAGCTTATTACAAATACCTCGACAATCTGATTCCTTATGAAGTCGACAATGTGCGCATCCGTTATTCGGCCAAGAACAATGCGCGCGGATATGCAACCGGCATCGATCTGAAAGTGAACGGAGAATTCATCAAGGGACTCGAATCCTGGGTTTCCTTGTCCGTGATGGAAACCAGAGAAGACCTGAAAGATGATTTTCACATTGACAATTACAACAGCGATGGAGTGCTGATTGTTCAAGGATACACGGCCAACGACAGTGTGGCGTATACCATAACGACTGAGCCCGGATACATTTATCGTCCGACCGATCAGCGCGTGAGTTTCGGAATGTTCTTTCAAGACAACATGCCCAACCTTCCCGATCTGAAAATGCATTTGAATTTATTGTTCGGTTCAGGCGTTCCTTTTGGCGCGCCGGGAACAGAACGCTATCAACAAGTATTGCGAATGCCACCATACCGTAGGGTGGACATCGGTTTCTCTTACCAGGCTTTGAAAGAAGACCGCACGCCAAAACCAAAAAGTCCTTTGCGTGCTTTAAAATCCGCTTGGATCAGTCTGGAAGTATTTAACTTATTAGGAACAAACAATACAGTTTCT
>JBKJQG010000059.1:0-7492 GCA_046594925.1 Bacteroidia bacterium | reverse complement strand
CGCTTGTGGACGGGCCTACAATGTGTACGGTATTTAATGGATCTAATCCTCCTATCGAGCCTCCGTTAAAAGACGCAGCACCATCATTACCCCACATGCTTATCATTCTTGCTACTTCAAGACCATCTGGTCCCATAGATGTAAACGTTCCACCAGGAGTAAAATTAGAATTGAAAATAAATTTTAATCGGTCGCCCTGGCTTCCTGCAGCAGCACCATCATCGCCCCAAGCAACAACAGCATCCATTCCGTTATTTCCTGTTTCCTTAATCCCTACATACATTCCGTCAGAACCCGTGGTATTATAATAAGTTCCAATATTCATCCAATCTCTGTGTCCAAAACCGTTTACGAAATTAGGGCTTCCAATGTGAAGCATGGCTAACGGTGATGTAAAAGGCGATGAAGGAACATAGGTTGCCCCCTCCCAAATACTAACACGTGTGGCATCGGCATATGTAGGTTGGAAAGTAGTGGTGATGTTATTTTGATTGATATTATCAATAGTGAATTTTGTTATTTGAGGACCCGCGCCTTGAGCTTGAATGTCAAAGCGAAACAATGATTGTTCCATCAAATCAAATAAACCAATATCTGACGTTCCAATATTTCTAACACCCAAATGGAATCCATCTGTACCTGTTAAACCCGTTGTAGGATTTGTAAATCGGAACATATTGTCTCCTTGTCCATTAATGTGACTATGTAATCTGTCTTGCGGTACAAATGCGACCGGAAGATTATCTCCAAAGCCAATCACACCTGCATCAAGGGAACTTTTAATAACCATTCTATTATTGAATCCAGCATCTGTTGTGAGCCACAATTCAGAACCACCCCACATTGGGCCCAGAACGTTGTTTCCAAGACCACTCGGAGGCAAACTATTACCTCCTCTTTTCCACATTGCATTGTTTCCAGGAGCATACGTCTGGCCATGCAAACTCATTGCGACGAAAAGAAGACCAGTGCTAAGTAAAATTACCTTTTTCATATTTGTTTTGATTTAAGTATTAATAATGTGCAATCTTAGTTCTCTCACAAACATTGATTGTCTCAATTCATATAACATATCACTGCAGGCTATCGTTTTGATTTTCATGGAATATAATTTACAGATCAATATTTCATAAAATTTAAAGCAAAACTAGTTCTTAAAAAAAGGGACACACAACCACAGGATAGGTTTTTTGCACATCAGCTCTTTTTTACACCTCCCCAGTCAGAATTATCTAATTTTGTCATAAATAAGCTATTGTATAAAATACATGCGTCTGCGTCTCTCTGTTTTTCTTATCCTGAATTTTTTCACTCTTGGCAACTGTATTGCCCAGGCCTTGGATTTCCGGCAGCTGACACTACGGGACGGACTGCCCGCAACCGAATGTTATTATACCATGCAGGATACAAGAGGGTACATATGGGTGTTTACCGAATATGGAATTGTGAAACATAACGGTGAAAGGTTTATTTCAGTCTGCACAAACATTCCCTTAAAAGATCAAAATGCGTATGCTGTTTATCAAACCGAAGAAGGAGAAATCTATTTTGCAAACTCCTATTGCAAAATCTTTAAGATCAGAAACGATTCCGCCTTCAGCATAAAAGCCATCGAAGAATTTTCAGTCAGATCCAACACGGTGAGAGACATTATTTTTCAACTCGCCGTAGATTCAGCAAAAAACATTTGTTTTACCAACTACAGTGGTTCTTTTTGTTACTCGCCGGTAAGCAACACCATCACATCGCTTAGCCAACTTGCTGGCGAAAGCACGTGCACTCTTTCATTTCAGCAAATAGAAGACTCTTTTTTTTCTACCCGTTCGGCTTCGGTCACCGAAAAAATCGATTCTATCACTCTAGAGATCATCGATAAAACAAAGAAATTAAAAAGCAAGATCTCGTTTGAAAGTTTTTATGAGATCAATCAATTACGGAAAGTGAATGACCACTATCTGCTGGCCACCTCTCATTTTATTCATAAAATAAATGATAAAGGACTCGTTTGCTCTAAAAACATAGATTGGATCATAAATATCTTTATCGATAAACAAGATAAAATATGGGTTCTCACTAAAAAAGGACTTCTCTTGTTAAATGACGACCTCTCCGTTTCGCACAAATATTTGGAGGACAAAATTGTTTCTTCTGTTTGTTTTGATGACAAGGGAGGAATCTGGGCAACCACCATCGGTGAAGGGGTGTTCTATTGTAAAAACAAAGAAGAGCAATCTTTTCTAAATGAACATTTTAAACAAAAAGAAGTTTTTTTTCTAAGAAAAACAGCCGGACATCTTTATTTGTCCTCAATTGACGGCTCTTGCTGTGAACTTGATCACAATAAATCTCTGACATTCTTGCATACTTTTGATAATACATTTTATTGCGGCGACATTGATTTCTATAAAAAGGGATATCTGTTTAGCACCAAAAATGGCCTCTTCCATAAGAATGAAAAAGGTAAGATCACAGAGTTAAAAAGTCGCGAGGGCTTAGGATTGTACTCAAATTTTGTAGCCTCAATAAATCCTTCTGAATTTCTTTGCATGGGGGGAACAGGGCTCTACTATTTTAAAAATGACAGCAATCTCCATCAATATGTTTTGCCAAATAAACTCTACTGCTTTGTCCCCGAAGGCCAAAACAGCTTTATAATTGGAACAAAAAAGGGACTCTATCTATACGATTATAAAAAAAATGTTTTGTCTCCTTATAACGCCATTTTTGCAGATAAATCCATCATGTGCCTGACATATGATCCACTTGGGAATCTCTGGGTAGGAACCAGAGGAGATGGCTTATACAGCATTACAAAACAAAAAAAAACAATTGAGCACAATCAGCTGCCGTTCGTTGTAGTCAAAGACATTGATTTTTTCGGAACAAACGGCATTGTTGTTTCAACCAATACGGGTGTTTATACTAACACCCTTCTGGAGGGCGCCTTCAGTAGCGAGTGGATCAATGTATTCGACTCAGAAGTCAATGCTTCAGAAGTGCAAGATCAAACGCTGTGGATCGCTTCAAGAAAAGGCCTGTACTCCATCGATCTGGACGGAATAAAAAGAACCGATGTTTATCCTGTTATCATAAGCTCAATCTATGCCAATTCCGAAAAAGTATTGGAAAAAAACACAGAATTAAATTATGACCAAAATGACCTACGGTTCAACATTGATTTTTTGAACTACAGCTCAACTGTAAAAAACTTCTTTTTCAAATTAGAAGGTCCTGTAGAGCTCTCGGGAAGCATATCCGGAACAGTTTTACAAGTTCAAAATCTGGATCCGGGAAAATATAAACTAAGTATTTTCCCTTATAACGGTCCGATATACGATGAAAAATATTCCACTTATAAATTATTTACGATCATGCCAGCATTTTGGCAAACCTACTGGTTCAAGATAGCCGCCATTTTGTTAATTGTTCTGACTTCAGGATCTGTTGTCGGAATCTATTATTCCTCTAAAAGAAAACGGGCGTTAAAAGAAGCAGAGGTAAATAAACTGCTCGCGGAATATAAACTTACTGCATTAAAGGCACAGATCAATCCGCACTTTATTTCTAATTCATTGTCCGCCATTCAACTTCTGATCGACTCCGGAAAAATAGATAAAGCAAACCAATACATCGCAAAATTCAGCTTGCTGATTCGTTATGTTCTGAAATACAGTGATAAAATCTTAAGCAGGTTGAGCGATGAATTACAGATCATCGAGCTGAACGTTGAAATAGAGCAACTACGCTTCAAAAAGAGTTTTGACTTCGAAATGAAAGTAGATGCCGATATAAATGTCATGGAAGTCTCCATTCCCCCTTTGATCACTCAGCCATTCATTGAAAATGCGATTTGGCACGGGTTGCTGCCTCTAAAAGAAAAAAGAAGGCCAAAGTTGATCTACCGTGTCACTAAAAAAGGAGACATCATCGTCATCTCAATCATTGATAATGGTGTTGGGAGGTCTCAAGCAGGAAATGAGCAGCCAATCAGCAACAACATTCACAAAGAAAGTAAAGGGACGGTTTTAATACAAAACCGAATCGACAATCTAAACAAACTGTACAACAGGAACGATGCATCTGTTACTATACTTGACTTGCATGATGCGCAGGCCTGTCCGGCAGGAACCCAAATCGATATTACTCTTCCTATTTTTTTAATCGATAATTAAGTAAAAAAAATGAATGTACTAATCGTTGATGATGAATACAGCAATCGCATGCTACTCGCCAACATGTTGAAAAAACATTGTCCGGAAGTAACGTTGATTGGTCAAGCTGACTCGGTAGACGCGGCATATCCTATGATCTTGCAGACAAAACCGAATCTGGTCTTTTTAGATGTTAAAATGCCTGGAAAAAACGGATTTGACCTGTTGCGGATGTTCGATGAAATTAACTTTTTTGTTGTTTTCGTTACCGGGTTTGATGAGTATGCTATTCAAGCATTTGAGTTTAATGCGATCGATTATGTTTTAAAGCCAATTGATCATAGCAAACTGATCATGGCAGTAGAAAAAGCAAAAGCAAGACTTTTGACAAATATGAATAATGTCATTCATTTTGTTCATTCATTGGAGGAAAAAACAAATTATGTCAAACAGATAACCATTCACTCAAAAGATAAAGTGAATGTGGTTGATCTTGTTGATATTGTTTGCATTTCTGCAGCCAGAGGATACTGTGAAATATACACCGCTAAAAACCAAAAATTCATTTCCGCTAAACCACTTTCCGATTATGAAGAACTTTTAAATCCAATCAGACAATTCATCCGCGTGAATAAAAGTTACCTCATAAATTCGACTCATATCAACTCGTATACAAAAGGAAACGATTGCGTTATTTTCATGAACGGTCTCGATATGGAAATTGAAGTCGGTCGAAGAAAAAAGACAGAAGTCCTGCAGCTAATAAAGGATGGCGGCGGATGACGTTGAAAGGGTTAAATTTCCCTGTCATATCCGTGCAGAATGTCTCCTTAGCAAGTCAAATCGATGTTTCGTCTATAAAAATCGCACAATCCCTATTTTTCACTAAATTTGTTGCCCCAACAAACAAAAAAATATTATGTCAGAAACTCTAACAAAAAAATCATTCGGAATAGAAGCTGTTCTGAAAGAACTTGGAATCAAGGAAACAAATTACGGCGCATCCACCGGATTAAAACATACTTCCACCAAAGGGAAAAAGATAGATTCGTTTTCTCCCGTCGACGATCAGTTGATCGGAAGCGTGAACGCTGCAACTGCAGAAGATTACGCCAATGTGATGAAAACAGCTGATGAAGCATTCAAAACATGGCGACTGATGCCTGCGCCGAAACGCGGAGAGATCGTTCGTCAGATGGGCGATCAACTAAGAAAATACAAAGAGCCTCTTGGAAAACTGGTTTCCTACGAAATGGGGAAAAGCCTGCAAGAAGGTTTGGGAGAAGTTCAGGAGATGATCGACATCTGTGATTTCGCAGTGGGATTATCGCGCCAGTTGTATGGATTAACTATGCACAGCGAGCGCCCTATGCACCGCATGTACGAACAATGGCATCCTTTCGGAGTGGTAGGAATCATCTCTGCTTTCAATTTTCCTGTTGCTGTATGGAGCTGGAATGCCGCTTTGGCTTGGGTCTGCGGAGATGTTTGTATCTGGAAACCAAGTTCAAAAACACCTTTGTGTGCCATCGCTTGTCAGAACATCATCGCTGATGTGTTGAGAGCCAACAATGTTCCCGAAGGAGTGAGCTGCATAGTGATCGGTAATGAATCCGGCGACTTAATCAACAACGACAAACGCATTCCATTGGTTTCTTTCACAGGATCAACACGCATCGGAAGACACGTATCGAAATCCGTTGCTGAGCGTTTCGGAAATACCATTTTGGAATTGGGTGGAAACAATGCCATCATCATCTCTGAACATTCCGACCTGAGCATGGTTCTGGTAGGATCTGTATTTGGTGCCGTGGGAACAGCAGGACAGCGTTGTACCTCCACACGAAGACTGATCATTCATGAAAGCATCTATGACAAAACCATTGACGTTTTGAAAAATGCTTACGGCCAATTGAAGATCGGAAATCCTTTGGATGCAAACAATCACGTGGGTCCACTGATTGATCAGAATGCAACCAAAGATTATCTGAATGCGATTGAAAAAGCAAAACAAGAAGGCGGAAAAATAATCGTTGATGGCGGAGTATTGTCAGGAGAAGGTTATGAAAGCGGCTGCTATGTAAAGCCTTGCATCATTGAAGCTAAAAATGACTATCACATTGTTCAGGAAGAGACGTTTGCTCCGATTCTGTATGTAATGAAATACAAAACGATAGACGAAGCTATCGCCATGCAGAATGGCGTTCCTCAAGGTCTGTCTTCTTCCATTTTCACGAACAACATGCGTGAAATGGAATTGTTCTTGTCATGTGCCGGTTCCGATTGCGGAATCGCTAATGTGAACATCGGAACCTCCGGAGCAGAGATTGGCGGAGCATTCGGCGGCGAAAAAGAAACAGGCGGTGGCCGTGAATCCGGTTCGGATTGCTGGAAAGCTTATATGCGCAGACAAACCAATACCATCAATTACGGTACAACTTTGCCTTTGGCTCAGGGGATTAACTTCACGATCTAAAAGGGAAAGGGTTCACGCAGATTTCCGCAGAAAAGGACGCGGATTTTTCGCGGATTTGTTTTTGTGGGAATTGTTAAGTCCGATAGTAAACCGATGACGATGAGTGGTAAAAATAGTTTTATAAAAAGCGGAACGACCTTGGTTGTTTCGCTTTTGTTTTTTATCAATCTCGGATCGGCTCAAAAGGTTAATTATTCGAGCTATAGCTACTGGTCGGCAAAACTCAAGCTAAATGATTCTACAGATTTGCCTTTCAACTTTTCTTTAGATGCTGGCAAAAGAAAACCCACGTTTCAAATTATTAATCAGCAAGACACATTAATAAGCGATGAAGTATCTTTTGTTGGCGATTCCATTTTTATTAAAATGCCGGTGTTTGATTCCGAATTCAAATGCAAAAAAAAAGGGGATAGAGATCTGACTGGCGTTTGGATCAATCATGCCCGCTCAACAAAAAACATCATTCCCTTTGGTGCATATTGCACCTTTCCCGACGGAGTTTATGTGCGAGGCAATGACTCCATTTTCCCGGCAAAAAGCGTCTTCGAAGTGACCTTCAGTAAGAACACAAAAGATAGTTATAAAGCTATTGGCATTTTTACTGAGCACAATTACTATTACGTAAATGGAACCTTTTTAACAGAAACGGGGGACTTTCGCTTCCTATCCGGCTCAAGAACCGGACACAAGTTTTCAGTGTCTTGTTTTGATGGAGCGCATGCATTTGTGTTCAACGGGGAAGTGCAAGGCGACTCCATTATCAACGGCCACTTCTATTCCGGCTCACATTGGCATGAACCCTGGGTGGCAAAACGCAACGACAAATTCGAACTTCGAAATCCCGATTCACTTACCTACTTAAAAC
>JBKJQG010000033.1:0-28458 GCA_046594925.1 Bacteroidia bacterium | reverse complement strand
AACCTTTGGAATGAACTTAGCAAAATATAAATTAGATAAAGAATAAATATTAGTCAGGAGAACTGAGCTAGGAGTGGGGAGACCGCTCCCGACTCCCGACTCCCGACTCCAATACTTAAAAAAATGAGACACGGAGATAAATTAAATAATTTAGGCAGAAAATCGGCTCACCGCAAAGCGATGTTGGCGAATATGGCAAGTTCATTGATCCTGCACAAACGCATCAGCACAACTGTTGCAAAAGCAAAAGCTTTGAGGATTTATGTGGAGCCTATCCTGACCAGATCAAAGGATGATTCAACCCATTCAAGACGTACTGTATTTGCTTATTTGGGCAACAAAGAAGCAGTAGAAATGCTGTTCAAGGACATATCAGTTAAGATCGCTGACCGTCCAGGTGGATACACCCGCATCCTTAAAACAGGAGGCCGTTTAGGTGATAACGCTGACATGTGCCTGATCGAGTTGGTAGATTTCAACGAGAACATGCTGGCTGCAAAAGCACCTGCAAAAGCTAAGACCTCCAGAAGAGGTGGTAAAAAGAAATCAACAGATACAACCGCTAAAACAGTTGAAAACTCTGAAGAATCAACAGATGACAACGCAAAAAGTGAATAATTTGTTAATCGAATATTTTTAATCTTAAAAAGGATAAAGTAATTTTGCTTTATCCTTTTTTTATGCACGCAAAGCGTGTTTTAATATTTGAGCAAGAGCGAAGCGGTAAATGATCTACTTACCAAATCATTCATTGTGTGCAACTAATAAACTATGAAATATACAGCTAAGGCCCCTGCAATTTTATTACTCGAAGACGGTAAAGTGTTTCATGGAAAAGCTGCCGGAAAAATTGGCACTGCCACCGGGGAGATCTGTTTCAATACAGGTATGACCGGCTACCAGGAGATCTTCACCGACCCTTCTTATTTCGGACAGATCATCGTTACCACCAATGTGCACATCGGGAATTACGGTGTCAACAAAGACGAAGTGGAATCCGATTCCATCAAAATCGCCGGACTGGTTTGCAAACAATTCAACGAGTTCCATTCCCGTAAACGCTCCGACGGGTCCATAAAAGACTATTTCGAACAAGGCAACATTGTCGCCATCTCCGATGTGGATACCCGCGCCATTGTGCGTTATATCCGTGATAAAGGAGCCATGAACTGCATCATCTCCTCCGAAACGCAGGATATCGCCATATTAAAGGAAAAGCTTGCCAAAGTGCCTTCCATGGCTGGACTGGAGCTTTCTTCGAAAGTAAGCACCACAAAGCCTTATTTCGTGGGCGATCCTAATGCCGCATACAAAGTGGCTGTGACCGACTATGGTGTTAAAAAGAACATCCTTCGTTCCCTCGTTGAACGCGGCTGCTACCTTCAGGTATTCCCCATGAAAACATCTTTTGAAGAAATGATGAAATGGAAACCCGACGGCTTTATGATTACCAACGGTCCCGGCGACCCTTCCGTGATGAAAGACGAAATGGCCACCGTGAAAACCATCATTAATTCAGGTGTTCCTACTTTCGGGATCTGTTTAGGTCATCAGCTCATTGCAGAAGCATCCGGCATACCGACTTTCAAACTTCACAAAGGACACAGAGGAATCAATCAACCCGTTAAGAACCTGATCACAGGCAAGAGCGAGATCACTTCCCAGAATCACGGATTCAGCGTAAAGCCTGACGATGTAGCTAAGATCAAGAACATGGAAGTGACTCACGTGAACCTGAATGACGGCACGATTGAAGGGTTGCGCTATACCGACAGAAATGTATTCTCCGTACAATACCATCCCGAAGCTTGTCCGGGTCCTTACGATGCTCGTTACCTCTTTGATGATTTCATGACCATGATCGCTTCTGTGAAAAAAGAAAAAAAATCAGCAGTGACTGCATAAAAAAAACTCCTCTGAATTTCAGGGGAGTTTTTGTTTTAGCCGAATCCTCTGATGCAACGTCCGGCTTGACTTTTACGTCTTCATTCAAAATCTCGTCACATGAAAAAATATCTCCTCCTTATTCTTTCCGTTTTTTTTGTCAATGCCTTGAGCGCACAACTCTCTGGAACGGCAACCTGCGGCATTTTCACTTATTCCTATACCATAACTCCAGTTTCCTGCGGAGGAACCTGCGACGGTTCTATAACGATAACGGCACTTTCAGGAGGAACGCCGGCATATTTTTACAACTGGTCTCCTGGGAGTCCTATAGGAGATGGAACTCCGACCATTAGCGGTCTTTGCGCGGGAGCCTACAGCGTTATGTTTACCGACGCAGGTGGAGTTTCCTGTGTGGCCTCTTTTGTTCTTAATAACGGTACGCCGATCAGTTTTACCATAGTCACCACCAATGTCAGCTGTTATGGAATTTGTGATGGAACTCTTTGTGTTACTGGGGAAACGGGCGGTTCAGCGCCTTATTCTTATATTTGGGTCCCTTCCGGAAATACTACGCCTTGTGTCACCGCTGCTTGTCCGGGTACCTATACCGTTTGTGTTACAGACGCGAATGGTTGTATGGCCTGCAGCAACGCGGTCATCACCGAACCTCCTCCAATCACTGTTGTTGAATCCGTTGTGAACTCCAGCTGTTTTGGCTGCTGCGATGGCGCGGCTTCAATCGCGACAACCGGAGGAACCGCCGGCTATACTTACCTTTGGTCGACCGGGGATATCACTCCTTCGGTTTTCGGACTTTGTGCGGGTGTTTACAATTATTGCGTGACAGATGGAAATGGTTGTACTTCTTGCGATACAGTTGAGATCTCTTTTTCATCCGGTATTTTTGAGCAAGGCAATAATGCATTTTCCATTTTCCCGAATCCAGGCAAAGGGGATTTTGAGATCCGCAGTTCGGGCTCAGCGACTGAATTGAACATTACTGATGTGAGTGGGAAACTGGTCATGCAGAAAAAGTTGGATGCCGGCGAGAAGAAAATTGCCATCCAAACCGACTTAGAGAGCGGAATCTACTTCCTATTTCTGGAGGAAACAGGAAAGACCAGAACGTCTATAGAAAAACTGATCATTCAAAAATAAAAAGCGGGAAAGATCGCTCTCGCTCTCATTCCCGCTCTGTTTATGTGACCTCGAAGGGAGTCGAACCCCCAACCTTTGGTACCGGAAACCAACACTCTATCCAGTTGAGCTACGAAGCCATCAATGGCCACAAAGGTATTAAGAATTTCTGAATTTTTTTATTAGAAATCATACAATAAAATCAGTACTTTTATGTTTAATAATGGCAATAATTTGCCTTAGCGCATGAAAAAAATAAGCTTACTTCTTTCCTTACTTTTCATCACTTCTTTTCTTTCTGCTCAGCGTGTCCCCATTGGTGGCTGGGAGGAACATCTTTCCTACAAAAATGCGCTGAGTGTTGCTGAAGGCAATGGCCTTGTTTATTGTGTGACCAGCAGCGGGATCTTTAGTTTCAAAAAATCTGACAATTCAATGGACCGTCTTTCCAAAGTGAACGGATTGTCGGACGTTGAGGGCGTAGTAGTTGGATTCAACCCTTACAATAACAAATTCATTATAGCTTATAAAAATTCGAACATCGACATTATCGAAAGCGGCGCCATCATCAACATCTCGGACATTAAGAGAAAAGCCATCATCGGCAATAAGTCCATCAACAGCATCCATTTTGTGAATCAATACGCCTACTTAGCCTGCGGTTTTGGGATCGTGGTTTTGGATACCGACAGGAACGAAGTGAAGGATACTTATTACATCGGCACAACTGGCGCTGCGGTGAATGTACTCGATATCACCACGGATGCAACTTATCTTTATGCCGCCGCTGAAACGGGCGTTTACCGTGCTCTTTTGAGCAATCCCAATCTTGCTAATTACACTTCTTGGACAGTGATAAATAACCTGGCTACTGGTTTGGATTTGCCAACAGGGATCTACAACAGCATCACGAATTTCCTTGGTAACATCTACGTGAATTTCTCCAAATATCAAATGAGCAACACTTTGTATGTCGATTCACTTTTTGTTTTCGATGGTACATCCTGGTCTCATTTCATACCCCCCGGTTTCCCTTCTTCCGGAAGTAGTTACACGGTACACCAAATCAAAAGTTATAACAATACGTTGGTACTAGTCATTGATGGTGCAACGCTCATTTACAATTCTTCTTTGGTCAGCGCGGGTTATTTTCCAAACTATTTCGGCGACATTGCGCGGCCAAGAATGGCAGTGGTCGACAATTCCAATGCGGTCTGGATAGCGGATGCAAAATACGGATTGGCCTCCTGGCGTCCAGGAATCGGGGATCGGTATTACTATCCAAATGGCCCGAGCAGCGAAAAAGTATTGAACATGTGCGTTGAAAAAAGTGAGTTGTGGGTCGCACCAGGCGGCTATTCTACTTATTTTGTAGATGGTTTGTATAAGTTGAAAGAGGACACCTGGTACAATGTAAAATCCAGCAATGCCGCAGCCAATATGAACGGGATTTATGATTACATGAATGTGTTGGTGGATCCAAAGGACGCTAAAAGAGTATACGCCACCACTTGGGGACAAGGAGTACTGGAATTGAACGATGGAAATCCGGTGGCATTGTACGACACTTCAAACAGTTCATTGGGAGGAATAGAAGGAGCGGGGTCTTATCGACCAATTTGGACTTACGGTATGGCATTCGATGAGGCCGGTAATTTGTGGGTCACCAATTGTGGAAGGGATCGTTCCTTGTCTCGCAAAAACACCGATGGGATTTGGACTTCTATTGACTTTTCAAATGTGATTGGCCGTCTTCAGACCGAACACATCGTGATTGACGCCAATGATCAGAAATGGATCGTGATCCAAAATGGTGGAGGCGGAATTCTCGTTTATCAGGGCAATACTACAGCGGATGGCGTTTTGAACTCCAATGCAAAAAAATTGAATACCGCTGTCGGCAACGGACACCTGCCAAGCAGCCTTGTATACTGTCTCGCAAAGGACCTGGATGATGAGATTTGGGTGGGCACCGATAAAGGGATCGCCGTTTTTTATTCTCCGGAAAATGTTTTTTCAGGAAACAATTTTGATGCACAACAGATCTTGCTGGAGCAGGATGGCCATGTGCAGATTTTGTTGGAGACAGAAAGTGTTTTGTCAATTGCCATAGACGACGCCAACCGTAAATGGATCGGGACGGCTAAATCAGGAGTGTTCCTCATGTCGGAAGACGGCACTACACAGATCCATCATTTTGATGAGAACAACAGCCCGCTGTTCAGCAATAACGTTCGGAGCATCAGCATCGACCGGGCCACGGGAACGGTATTTTTCGGAACCAGCAAAGGCATCATCTCTTACAGAGGAACTTCTATTGAAGCTTTTGAAGAATTCACCGACGTTTATGCATTTCCGAACCCCGTTAAGCCCGACTACGAAGGCCCTATCGCTATCACAGGCTTGATGAACAATTCTACCCTGAAGATCACCGACATCAGCGGAAGTTTGGTTTATGAAATGAAATCAGAAGGCGGGCAAGCTATCTGGTACGGTAAGAATTTCAATGATGAGCGAGTAGCCTCCGGAGTTTACATGGTGTTCTGCACCAGTGAGGACGGTACCCGGAAAACAGTTACCAAGATCCTGCTGATCAACTGATCGGCTCTAAGAATGTATCCTTGATCCATGCTTCACCAAACCAGCGGAATAATCCTCCACACGATCAACTATTCGGATACCAGCATTATCGCTAAGATCTATACTGAAAAATTCGGGCTTCAATCCTATATGATTTCGGGCGCACGAAGCAAGCGTTCCAAGACCAAAGCCAACTTGTTTCAGCCTTTGAGCATAGTCGAATTGCAGGTTTCTAATTCTCAGAAATCAAGTCTGCAGCGCATTTCCGAGATTGGCGTCCTCCATCCTTATTCTGAGATTCCTTACAACATAGTTAAAAGTTCCATTGTCCTCTTCCTCAATGAAATGCTTTTTCGCTCTTTAAAAGAAGAGCATCCGGATGAGGATCTGTTCACTTTCATAAAAAATGCTTTGCTCATCCTCGACATTCAAACTGGGAACTGTTCCAATTTTCACCTTGGTTTCTTGGTCCGCATAAGTAAGTTTTTCGGTTTTTTTCCTCAGGGAACATACTCGGAACAGGATTCCCTTTTCGACTTGGGTGAAGGGAAGTTCACCTCTGTCATTCCCAGTCATAACAACTATCTGAATGCTCAAGAGGCGCAAATTCTTAGTGAATTAACAACTACCTCTTTCGAGGACTTGGAAGAGCTTAAGATCAGCGCGGCTCAGCGCAAAATCCTCTTGAAAGCCCTGGTTTTTTTCTTTCGGTTTCACATCCCTTCCTTCGGGGAAATCAAATCCATGGCCGTTTTGGAGGAAGTTATCGGGTAAATTTTGTTATTTATCCATTTTTTTGTATGTTTGGGTGTTATAAACCCTTAAAACCAATACATATGAAAAAAATTTACTCAATTATCCTTACCTCTGTTTTTGCTTTCGCTGCTTTCACATCTAACGCTGCTACAGTTAATATTGCGGTAGGTACTGATGGAACAACGATTGCGAACGCTTTTTTTCCCGCTAATGCAATTGCTGTTGTAGGTGACATCATCCAATTTACGGCAGTTGCTGGTCCTCACAATGCAACAAGTGGATCGATCCCGGGAGGTGCATCATCTTTTGCAATATCTTTCGCTGGTGGAGGCTCTACTGGTAGTTACACAGTAACTGCAGCAGGTGTTTACAATTACACTTGTACTTTACACTCAGGAATGAATGGAACGATCACCGTTTCTGCTTCTGGTACAGGTATCGCTACGCCAACAGTTGATCTGTTGACTAACGTTTACCCTAACCCTTTCAAAGACAGAATCACTTTGAAATACAATGCTGTTCAGGCGATCGACCTATACAACATCGTTGGTGAAAAAGTAAAATCTTTTGAATTGCCAAGCAACCAGACTTCTACGCAAGTAGACCTTTCTGACTTGAATACTGGTGTTTATTTCATCCGTACTTATAACGAAGGTATCATCGTTGAAACTAAAAAAATTGTGAAAACGAAATAATTCTATTTTGATTTTTACAGAGATCGCCAAGAGGAATACTCTTGGCGATTTTATTTTAATTTTATTTTGCTTCTAATAAAACATTCATGAAAATAACGATCAGCTTCTTGGTACTGTTTCTTACAACTACCATCGCTTTTGGCCAGGCGGACAAACAAAACATCAAGGTGACGACCACTAAGGAGCCCAGCTATCCAAAAGGGGACAATGCGCTTTATACTTTTGTCTACATGAATTTAAAATATTCGGAAGAGTCGAAAAAGAAGTACATCGAAGGGGAGGTGACCTTGAGTTTTGATGTGAAGGCAGATAGTACAGTGACAAATGCTTCGGTGATCAGCGGTGTGGGGTATGGGGTGGACGAGGAAGTAAAACGGTTGATTCAAACGCTGAAGTTCAGTCCCGGTGTGCAAAACGGTGTGCCCATTAAGATGAACACCATGTATAGTTTTCCGGTGAAAGCTCACTAATATGAGACAAGTCATTTTTATATTTTTCTTTTTATTTTCTACTACTCTTGTTGCCGGAGACGGACATAAGCGGAAGAATGATACGCTGCACATCTATAAAAAGATTGATACGACCTATATTGAAAGTTACAGGGATTGGCTCAATGTTAAACTGATCGGTGTGATACGCACTAATAAATTCAGCATAAAAGACAATATCACTCAGAATGTTTTAGAATACAGTATCAATACCAATGCGAACATGGGACTGGGCATGAGTTTTAAAGGCATTGGATTTGAGTTTCAATACAATCCTCCCGGATTGAATAACGACGATGCGAAATTTGGCGCTTCCAAACAGCTGGCCTTTGCTACCAATGCGAATGGGCGAAGATTCATCTATGATGTTTATTACAGATACAATCAGGGCTATCATACAACGGCTACTTATAAAACCCTGAATGATACGGGAGGTTTTACCTATGAGCACATATACCGCCCCGACATAAAAAACACCAATTTAGGAGCTGAACTCGTTTATGTTTTCAATAATAAGCGCTTCTCAAGTTCCGCACCCTATAACCTTACGCAGAAACAAAAGAAGAGTGCGGGTTCATTGCTTTTAGGCACTTTTGGTTCCCTCTATGCGATCGAAGCAGACTCGGTGATCTTTCCGGATTCTCTGAGATACGCATTCAAAGAAGAGGTTCAGTTTAAAAGTGCCGGAAGCATTACCTGGGGAATTTCCTGTGGATATACTTACACTCTAATTTTTGGTAAGAACTGGTTCGTCAATCTTTATACTTTACCGGGACTGGCCGTGCAGCAATACTATTCAACCAATGCTTATGATCAGACTTCACATTCCAGCACGGCGATTGGGGCAGTTCTTCAATCACGTTTTTCATTGGGCTATAACAAAAAGAGGTATTTTATTGGGATCTCCTGGACGAATACAAATTACTTCGTTAACAACGATAACAAATCTTCCCTGAATTATAAGAATGGCTGTTTCCGTTTCTATTACGGACACCGTTTTGATCTTCGCAAAGTGTTGAAAAAACGCCTATAGTTCACGCTTTCGTAGACGATCCATATTTTTCTCGATGTATTTTTCTGTAGGCAGGAGCGACTGCTGTATGCGTTGCGCATATACGATGCTGTCTGTTATATCCTTATTTTTTTCTTCTATAATGTCTTTTTGTTTTTCCATAGTTTCTTTTGCGACCTGAATGGTGCCGGTATGGCTCCAGATGGCAAATAAACAGAGAGTAATCGGGATGAATATTAAAAAAGCCGGAGGGTTTTCTGCTCCGGTTTCCTCCAGAAAGGCGACGGTCAGCACGCCTTTCAGTTGGATGTTGATGTATACATACAGCAGCGGAAGCCAGGCTATAAAGCAGATGCAGAGTATTCTTGAAAAACCTCTTTGCATCAAGGTGCTTAAGGTGAGAAAGGTAAATGACCAGGTGACACTGAGCTCATCAATGCGTTCGGGGTTAAAGATCATAAACGCAAGCATCGACGAAACATAACAAAGAAGAAAGAAATAATTGATGAGGTGATCCAGGCTCTTTACCCGTCGTAATAAAAATATAAAGTGAACGACAAGAATCGAATCGATCACGTGCAGTACGATTCCTTTGTAATAACCGAAAACAATATCTGTTGCCAAAGGAAGCATGAAGATAATTAGAAATACGATGGAGAACCGATAGAGCATGAGTGCCCGCGCTTTTTCAAAAACATCGTTCGTGTTCCTGAGGAAATCTCCTATGAAGTATTGTCTGAGCCTCGTGATCATCTGTTTATCAAAGATAAGCCAAATATTACTTTTTCTTACTAACGATCTCAAATTGCTGAACAAGGGACTCTCCTTCTTCATCCACGAGTGTCAGCGTGTGAATGCCTTCATCGGGTGTTAGTCCCATCTGATGGTTACTCTGTGTGCTGCCAATGAATACTCCATCCATGTGCCAGTAGATCAATGTATTTCCTTTGCGGTGCGCCACCTGAAAAATTGTTTTTCCCATGCTACCGTCAATTTCAACTGGAACATAGATCTTGCTGAATTGTTTCGGATAGATGATCTCCATTCCGCTCAAACCCGTTGTTTCACAGTCGGTTCGGAGAGGCGGCAATTCCTTGTAAGTAGAATTCTTTGATTTGTAATACCATTCCATTGCAGGAGGGAGCACGAACCAGCTGACGTGTTTCATTTTTTCAACGTCTTCACAATTACTGTTCACACGGTAAGTGCCGCTTTCATCCAAATGGATCAGGCGGTGATATTTGCAAGGTTCGGTTCTCAGTCCGCTCTTTTGGATCCAAGCAGTATCAATCGGGTCACAATACTCCGTTGCTCTGGAGCCGCTTTGTCGGCAAAGTCTTATTTTCTCCATTTCATCGTATGGCGGACTGAACCACTTGCCTGGTTTTAATACACTGAAAATGTCGAAAAGGATAGGCGCAGCGGTCTGTAATCCCACCAAGCCCGGACGGCCTTCCCCGTCGGCATTTCCAACCCACACGCCGACCACATACTTAGGCGTTATTCCAATTGCCCAGCCATCTCTGTATCCGAAACTGGTTCCCGTTTTCCAAGCTACTTTTGAGGAAGATGTATACTGTTTCCAGCCTGCATCTTCATCTGGTCGTGATACTTCCACCATAGCTTCGAACGTGAAATAAATGGAGGCGGCATCCACCACCGAAGTGTTTTCTAACTCAGGATCTTGCTCTTTTTTTGAAATGTAATTCGGCTGATGGACGTCGTTCTTGTCATACTTGCCATTGTGAACTGTATAGTGATTCAATGTTCTGGCCATGCTGGCATACATTCCCGTAATGTCCCATAGTTTTCCTTCGGCTCCTCCTAAGATCACCGAAAGGCCGTAGTGGTCGGGAGCATATGTCAGCGTGGTCATTCCAAGCTTTTTGAGATTGTAGTTGAATTTTTCGATGCCGTAATTCTGAAGCATGCGGACTGCTGGAATGTTCAGACTTCTAGCCAAGGCACGTTTTGCGGGAACTGCACCATCAAAGGTCTGGTTGTAATTCTGCGGGGCATAACCCGCGATCTGTGTCGGGATGTCGGGAATGAGTGTTGTGGATAAAAGCTCGCCATCATTGAGCATGCTTACAAATAGAAAGGGTTTTAGGATGCTGCCCGTACTTCGCGGTGCGTTGATGATGTCCACATCGCCTTCATACTCCGGTTTTCCTGGGTTGACGGTATTGCCGACATAGGCGAGCACGTTACCCGTATTCACATCCAATACTATTGCACAGGCATTGTGGATCTCGTTTCCTCTTAAAATCTTGTGGTGATTCTCTATGATGGTGTTTACTCTTTCCTGCAAATGGCCGTCTAGAGTAGATAGAATTCTTTGTCCGGATAACTTCTCCCTAGCAGCCCTCTGAAGCAGGTGGGGCGCGAGTTGAGGAATGGCGTGCGGTTTTCCTGGCAACGGTTCCTGCTTGCTCAGTTCACAGGTTTCTTTGTCTATCCTTTTTGCAGCATAAAGCTGATCCAACAAGCGGTTGCGTTTTTTGAGAAGGCGTTCCTGGTTCTTTCCGGGATAGATCAAACTGGGTGCATTGGGCAATACCGCTAAAGTTGCTGCTTCTGCCCAGGAAAGCTTGGAAGGCTCTCTTCCGAAATAACGCCAGGAGGCAGCATCAAGTCCAACTACGTTGCTTCCGAAAGGTGCATTGGAAGCGTACAAAGAGAGAATCTCCTTTTTTGAATAACTGAATTCCAATCTTGTTGCTAGAATGATCTCGATTGCTTTTTCAAGGTAGGTTCTGTTTTGTCCTTTGCGCGACATGCGGATCACTTGCATGGTGATGGTGCTTCCTCCACTCAGAGTCTTTTTAGCTTGTATGTTTTGCCTTGTCGCGCGGACGATCGCATTAGGGCTTACTCCCCAGTGAGCGTAAAATCCCCGGTCCTCGAACTGAATAATACATTCCACAAATTTCTGTGGTAATTTTTCGGTGAGCGGAAAGCGCCATTGTCCATCTTCTGCAATTTTTGCAGCGAGCAATTCGCCTTTGCTGTCCTCCAATACTGTGCTGGTCTTGCTTTTGAAGAGCGGGGAAGGCAAACAGAAACAGTACCACAGCAAGAGAACAAAGAAGAGGACCGAAGCTATTCCTTTTTTTGTCTTTAAAAAGTTCAGTATGGAAGGAATAGATTTCAAGCTGTTCTATGAAGTTGAATTTTTTTCGGATAGCTCGTCACGCAGCTGACGGGCCGTTTTTTTGCTGCCATCGTGGCTCCATCCGGGCGGGCCAAAGACATACATGAATTTTGCCTTCAGGTCGGAGGGTTTTTTCAGATCCTTCGCAATGCTCATCCATTCGTGGAAGACCAGCTTCACGGGATGATAGGTCTTGATGTTCTCGGTCAAGCCGAACACCACTTTTTCATTTTTGTCCTCTGCCACAAAAGTCCCAAAAAGCTTGTCCCAAATGATGAAAACCATTCCCATGTTCTTGTCGAGGTATTTCACATTGCTCGCATGATGCACACGATGGTGAGATGGGGTCGACATGAAATATTCTAAAAAACCAAGTTTGTTCACCGTTTTTGTATGGATGAGAATGCCGTAGATCTGTGTTGCAGAATAAATGAACATAATGTCGATGCCCCTGAATCCAAACAAGGCAAGCGGAATAAAATAAATGAAACGGTAGAGCGGCTGGAATACAGAAGAACGGAATCCCACTGTTAAATTAAATTCTTCGGAAGAATGGTGTGTCACATGCACCGCCCAAAACATACGACAGTAGTGGTCTACCCGATGCAGCCAGTAATACATGAAGTCCTGCGCCACCAGCAAGACGGCCCAGTAGGCGATTTGATTTTCGATTTTCACAAATTGGAATTGAAAAAAATAGTTCAGCACTAACAAACAAATTCCTCGGATGAGGATGTCGAGACCGAGATTCAGACAGGTTAGGTATACATTAGCCAATGTTCCCTTCACCGAATAGTGATTTTTTTCGTGACGGTAACTGAAAAAAATCTCAGCACCAATCACGATGGCATAAATGGGCGTTGTGATGGCAATTAGCAGTGCTTCCCGGAATTCATTCATACTACAAAAATAAATAAAAAAGCCATTCTATTTTAGAATGGCTTTTATAATTGTCAGCTATAGAAACTATTTTAAGAAAAGTTTTTTAGTGTAAAAACTCCCATCTGCTTTTTTGACTGTAGCGAAGTAAACACCTTGTTTAGCATTTTCCATTGAAATGGTGGTGATCTCATCTGTGATGGTTGCGTTAGCAATTTCCTGACCCAAAACATTTGTCACAGTGATAATTCCATCGCGAGAAGCATTGTTCAAGATTTTTACATAGATAGATCTGTTGAAACCATAAATCATTGTATGCTGAGCCAGCAGGTCATTAATTCCGGAAGAAGATGTTGGCAGTTCGCCAGCTTCTATGCCCATGTTGGGTATTGTATCATATGCATAATCTTTGATGGTAAATGATGTGCCGTTTAGAGAAACATCTAATCGCGCCCAACCATAGTGTACTTGGGTTCCAATCATAAATTTCAGCCCCAGATATTTGTCAGTAACACCCGACCAGTTTCCGAAAACACTCGTGCTTGCGCCAGCCGAATAAAACGATACCATTCCTTGATTCGGACCTACATTAAATGCTAAAGATGCTTTTATCGAATCTCCCGGATTCATTGCTGTCGGATATAAATATGCTCCAGTAACTCCCGTAGATCCGGCAATACTATTTGTCCCAGTCGGTGTAGCAAGAACTTTGTTTGTGGTGGAACCGGACGCCGAAGTGAGGTTTAAAGAAATCGAGAAATCAGTAATTCCGTTGTTGTCAACATCGAGGTCGTAAAAAGCGCCATTGACTGCCGCTGTTGTGTCGGGAGTAATATCGGTATAGACCATTTGTGCGTCTGATTGCGTACTTATCAGGGCAACAGAGCCAGCTAAGGCAGAATATGATTTTAATTTACTTTGAAGAGCTTTTTTCATGATGTCGGGATTATTGTTCTTTATGTTTTTATCCTCAGATGCTTAAAGGTAAGAATAAATTAACGCACGGTCAAATTTTTCATTTTTTTCTGTTTCTGTAAAGGTTTTGGTCGACTGCCTGGACCATTTTCTCGATATCAAGGTCGGCCTCCAAGAAAGCTGAAATGTTTTCCGATATCTCGGCGGGGCTATTAATTGTTTCTGGATAAGAAACATAAAACACTTCGAATTGAGGGTGATTACTGAGCCAGGATCGTATTTTAGTCAATTGCTTTTGAAATGTATCTGCTAAGGCTGTAGGATATGTTTTCCTTTCCACGTCGGTTTTTTTTCCGAGCATGAGCTGTTGTGATTGAATCACTTCTTCCATTTCCCGCTCCATAAAAATTACTTTATACTGATAGGAGGTGGGTAAGAACTGAAGAAGTTGTGCTATTACTTTTATCGTTTTGTCCTCTGCTTCATGCATCCATGAATGGTCGTTGGCTATATTTTTTACTTTTTGATATTCCAAATATCCTTTTGGATTGTTTTCGTCGGATAGTCGAAGGTTATCGGAGAGGATTTTCAAGCCACCTGCCTGGAGTATTTGCATCATCATGGAAGTACCCGAACGTGGCATTCCCGACACAATAGTTATCGATCCCTTAATATTGTTCTTCATAAATAGAATGTGCTTTTCAGCTTCAATCGGATTGAAGACGTTGTTAGAAAATATTTTTGCTAAATAGGCATGCGCTTTTCTGTTCCCTGGTTGATAGGTGACGACTACTTTAAATGCTTCGATGGCACGGTCGTGCATTTCCAGTCGGTAAAAAGCCTCTCCTAAAAAATAATGGGCTCGCGGATTGTTAAATATCAAAGAAACAGAGGTCAATAAATGGTCTAGGGCACTTTCCAGGTTGTTTAATCTAAGTAAGGAAATCCCCAGCCCTGTGTGGGCAGCAGCATTGTGTGGGTCTATCTCCAGCGCTTTTGCATAGGCCAAACAAGCATCTTCCCACTCTTTTAGTTTAACGAAAGCCAGGCCTGTTTTTATGTGTATGTCAGGCATGTGTGAAATGGATTCTAATGCTTTTCTGAAATAGGATATTGCTTTTCTCGGTTTGTTTTGGGAAACCAGCAACACTCCTTCTAAATAGTCCAACTGTGGCAAGTGTTTTTTGTCCAGTTTTTTTAATTGTTCTAACACTTCAACACAATCATCAAATTTTTTCAGTTTCTGTAAACACTCAAAATATTTTAAACCATATCGTGCTGTCTCGGGATTGTTTCTATAAAGAGACCCTAGTATGGGTTCTGCCAATTCCGGTTGGTTTTTAAACAAATGGATCTGCGCTAGATTTAATTGAGATTCGGTTACTATCGTATCGATGTACTTTTGTTTGTTTTCAGAAGGCGCTTCTATATAGCCTAATTCTATTAACTGTTTTAAAGCTTCTTGTGAAGCTATGGGGTCATATTGAAGATCTGCTGGATGCTCTCCCGATTCACCGGCAATGTTTTCCCAGCTGTCGATGCATTCAGGGGTGATGTTGCTTTCAAACACCTGAGTAAGGACTTTCCCGTCCATATCCTTTCCTATGGGCAAGCCCAACAACGTTAGTATTGTAGGAGTAATGTCTAACAATGTTGCTCCGTAGATCCGTTCATCTTTTTGAATGTTGGGGCCCGACATTGCAAGTATTCCAAATTGACGATGTTCCAATGATGGCCCCATCGGCTCTTTGGGTATTCTTTTAGGACGCAGGTGATCTGAATGAAAACCATGATCGGAAAGAATGATGATGGTGGCGTCTTCACCGGCAAGCTGGATGTATCTTTCCAGCATCATGTCGTGAAAGCGATAGGTGCTGTTTACTACGTTTTTATATAGTTCATATTGATCGTCATCGATACCGGGCATTTGTGGTGGATGATATTTCATGAAACCATGACTCAAGTGATCAATGGTGTCAAAATAAACGGCAGTTAGGTCCCAAGGTTCATTTTCCATGAGCCATGTCGCAGCGCCATGAATGGAGGCACACTCTGCCAGATTTTTTGCAATGGAAGCGAGTCCTTTGTCTTTTTCTTGGTCAACTTTATTTGCGTTTGGAACAAATGGCAAAAGATGAGCGGCAGACAGTTCTGATGGGTGAACACGATACTCAGCCAGTGTTGATGCTAATCTTTCTGGGTAAATAGTTCCGGCAGCGAGTTTCCAATCTTCCGGTTTTTCGCTTGTGGCTTTCTGAAAAAGATTGGATACCATTACTCCATTAATTGGCTCGGCCGGGTTGCTGGGCCACCAGCCAACAATGTTCGATTTTAAACCGCTTTGAGAAAGAATATTCCATAGTGCTTTGCATTTTCTTGCTGTGGAGGTAACAGGCCGGATGTCGGATGTATCCGGAACCGGCTCGACAAAATTTAGTATGCCATGTTTGTCACCCGTTTTACCTGTGGCAATGGATGTCCATAGGATGGGAGACAGCATGGGTTCTAATGTTGCAAGATCTGCCATCACCCCCTTATTAATAATGGACTCTAGAGCAGGCATTAGTCCAGCGTCCAGCAAGGGATTGATCAATTTCCAATCAGCAGCATCCCACCCCAATACCAGTACTTTTTTTGCCAATCGTTCACTCATTGTTTTCGCTCTCTTTGCTTTTAGATGCTGTTTCTTTTCTTTTTTCTTTCCAGGCTTTAATTCCCACAGCGCCTAAAGCAAGCAGCCCCAACGAGCCATCAGCAGTTATTTCAAAGGGATTGATCGATTTTTTTTTGTTTTTATTTTCTTCATCTCCTTTTTTCATGCGTCATGTTTTACTGTAAAAATAAGATTTTTCCAGGAAATGTTCCATGAACCCCTTGATTTATGCAGGTTTCGGACTGGATTATGAACAAAATGCAGGGTTTTCAACAATTTTACGGTTTTTTTAGACTAAAAACTTGCCTTGTGTATGTTTTCTGCATTACATTCGTTATATAAATTAATGTTTAACCCAAAAAACAAAACACGATGAACAAAGCAGAATTAGTTGATGCAATTGCTGCAGAAACAAAAATGACAAAAGCTGATGCTGGAAGAGCATTGGAAGCATTCGTTAACGCTACAACAAAAGCACTGAAAAAAGGTGACAGAGTTGCACTAGTAGGATTTGGTTCTTTCTCAGTTTCTAAAAGAGCTGCAAGAAACGGACGCAATCCACAAACAGGAAAAGCTATTAAAATTGCTGCTAAAAAAGTAGCTAAATTTAAAGCTGGAGCTGATTTGGCTAAAACAGTTAACAAATAATTTTTGTCAACTTAAAAAAATCCCTGTGGTTCATTCCACGGGGATTTTTTATTTTCTATTCTTCTGTTTCTTTATCGATCTTGATCTTTCCCATTTTTTGGCTCATCCCATATGATGCCATTCTGCAATAGCAAGGCGGACTCGATTAAATCGCCGACATTTCATCGATAGGAATAAAGCTGTAATCGTTCTTGTATCTTTTTTTCATACCTCCGTTATAAAAGCATCTAAAAAAAACGGAGGTCCCAATGAAAAAATCAACACTCTTTCTTTTGTTTGCCTGGGTTGCTTTTCAGATGAACAGCAAAGCACAAACGAGTCTGTCCCCAGCCAAGTATCCCGATTTATTTTACACAAAAGAGAATTCCCCTAACCGGGAAGTCGTTCCTTATCCTTCCGAGCGCGAAGCAGACATCATGTGGAGCAAAAGAGTGTGGAGAGTAATAGATCTTCGGGAAAAAATGAATTTGCCTTTGTACTATCCCGATTCGCCGATTCTCGACAGAAAAAGTTTATACGATGTGATCATAGACGCAGCGCTCAAAGAGGGGCGGATCACGCTGTTCGATAATCCGGCAACCGATGATCAGTTCCGGTACGAGATGACCGTTGGAGAAGCAAATGCAAAACTTTCACCAATGGTAGAAATGAAAATTGAAAGGATGGATGGTTCCGGGGGTTTTGATATTGTTTCAGTGCCGCAACCAATTACAACTGACCAGGTTTGGAAATATTGGATCAAGGAAGATTGGTTTTGGGACAAACAAAGATCAGTGATGGATGTACGAATCATCGGCATTTGTCCGTTAACAGAGAAAGTCTCTGAATCAGGAGAACATTTAGGTGCAGATAAACCCCTTTTCTGGATCTATTTTCCGGAAGCCCGTCCGGTGTTCGCAAATGCAGAAGTCTTCTTGCGAAAGAATGACGCTGAAAGACGAACACTGGACGATGTTTTCTGGAAACGGATGTTCTCAAGTTACATCCGCAAGGAAAGTAACGTTTACGATCGGGGCATCTATGACTATAAACAGGGCCTTGAGCTGCAGCTGGAATCGGAACGGGTGAAGAGTGACATCTTTTCCTACGAACACGATCTCTGGCATTTTTAAAAAAACTTCGGAAGTCAAAGGGGATCTTAGCGTTAAGCTTTCTCCTCCCAGATCATGCATAAATTTACAATGGTAGCAACGGCCTTTTCCATGTCCTGCACGGATACCCATTCGTGTTTGGAATGGAAGGCGTGTTCTCCTGCAAAGATGTTCGGACAAGGCAGGCCCATGTATGAAAATCTCGAGCCGTCCGTTCCGCCTCTGATGCTTGACAATACAGGTTCAACGCCTGCACGTTTGATCGCTTCCAAAGCGTTGTTCACGATCTCCGGATTCTTATCCAACACTTGCTTCATGTTGCGGTATTGTTGTTTCACCACAAAATCAAAAGTGGAATGAGGATAATTCTTGATCACTTTTTCTGTTAGTGTTTTTAGAAAATCTTCTTGTGTTTTTAAACTCTCTTCATCAAAAGCACGGATGATGAATTGAAGTACAGTTTCTTCAATGCCACCGGAAATGCTTACGGGATGCACAAAAGGTTCTTTCTTTTCGGTCGACTCCGGACTCATTTTATCCTTCGGTAACGCGGCAACAATCTCACTTGCTATCTTGATCGCACTTTCCATTTTGTTTTTTGCAAAACCTGGATGTGTGCTTACACCGTGAATGCTGATGGTGACGCCATCGGCAGAAAATGTTTCATTTTCTATGTGTCCTAATTCTTCCCCATCAATAGTATACCCGTAGTCGGCTCCCAGTTTTTTCATGTCTGCTTTGTCGGCGCCTCTTCCTATCTCTTCATCGGGCGTGAACAATATTTTTATGGTGCCGTGTTTGATCTCCGGATTTTTCATCAGGTGATTCGCAGCGTCCATGATCTCAGCAACACCTGCTTTGTTGTCCGCACCGAGCAAAGTGGTTCCATCGGTAGTGATGATGTCGTTACCGATCTGTTTTAACAAGGAAGGATGTTCTTTCACCCGGATCACCTGCGATTTATCATTCGGTAGGACAATGTCCTTCCCGTCGTATTTTTCATGAACCTGTGGATTCACATCCTTTCCTGAACAGTCCGGCGAAGTATCCATGTGGGAGCAGAAACAGATCACTGGAACTTTTTTTGATGTGTTGGAGGGAATGGTTGCATAAATGTACCCATGCTCATCCATGTGTGCATCGCTGATGCCAATGTCCAGCAGTTCCTGAACCAATATTTTTCCAAGATCTTTTTGTTTCATCGTGGAAGGACAAGTAGGGGAGTTCGGGTCGCTCTGGGTATCTATTTTCACATATCTTAAAAATCGCTCTGTAACGGAATGGTTGATGGTCATTGCTTTTGGATTAGGATAAATTATATCACGAATTACACTATTTTTGGGCAAAAATCAAAATTAACGAGCAATGAAATACAAGCGTTTGGAAAATGCGGAGCTCAAGGAACTGGAGAAAGAATTTATTCATTTTTTGGCCTCTGCACAAATAACGGGCAGCGATTGGGAAAATATGAAAGCACAGGAGTCCGCAAAAGCAGAGGAGCTCCTGGATGTATTCAGTGACCTGGTGTATGAAAAGGTGATGAATAGAATAGATTATCTGGAATACCGGGATCAGAAGTCGCTCAATATCTTCCATTTTACCGATGAAAAGATCATACTGCGGGGTTTGAGAGTGAAAGAGCAGAGCAAGATGGACCTGACAGTCGGGAATATTTTTGAACAATGGAATCAGGAAAGCACAGATTCAGTGAACCTCGTTCGCAGCGAAAAAAAATACTTACTCGACAAAGGGACAGAAGTGTTTGAATTACTTCAGACCGGTTGCTTCATTACTGATGGGAAATTGTTTGAATTGTTGAACCGTCTTTAGGATCAGTTGTGTGAGTTGGAAGTACGCGCCACTTTACCGGCCTTCTTCAGGCTACCAGAATTGTTGTTCAAAGTAGGGGAAGGAATCATCTTAAAGATGACAATGTTGCTCTTGGTGGTAATGTTGGAATCGCTGGTTTTTGGGGTCGGCTTATTCAGGTCACCGGAATTTTTAGAATAACCGTAGCCAGCTATCATCGAAAACAAGAAAGTAAATACTACTTTGGAAATGCGATTCATTTTCAATATTAATTACTTAAACCAAAATTAAAACTTTTTATTCGAAAGAGCAATAAATTTGAATTCTTTTACTTTAATTAACAATGTAAAAATAAAGGGCCCCAAACGGGGCCCTTTTCTGTTCTACTCAGAAATAATCAACTTTTTAGTGACTGTAGTGTTGTCGATCGTCATTCTTACGAAGTAAATCCCACTCTGCAGGTTCAGCTCATTTTTGGAAATCTGGATGGAATAATCGCCTTCCAGCTGACCGTTGTTGTTCACCTGCATCAGTTTTTTACCTAAAACATCCACCAACTCCATTTTCATATCTCCTTTTTTATCCAAATGATAAGCCAAGGTAGCAGTTTGGTTGGTCGGGTTAGGGTAGATGGATACGTTTAGCGTACTCAACGTGTTCTCATCAACACCTACTGTTCCAGAAATGTTGATGTCGTCGATGTAGACGTTATTGCTTTGCCAGCCTGTAGTGTATTCGAACTTGAAACGTACTTTCGGTCCTAAAATAGTTCCCGGGATGCTGATTGTTATAAGCTCCCATTGACTTGCTGAACTTGGTACGAAATTTTCCGGGTGATAACCGTTGTTAAGCAATGGATTTGTAGCACCGAAGCCTCCTTTAAAGACAGCGCGTGATTGCCAAGTTGCACCGCAGTCGGAAGAAGACCAAACCTGAAGCTGATCGTTCATGTCGACGGATGATGTAGCCGTTGTAGCGGCAGCAAGTCTGAAGGTCATTGCCACGCCGCTCAAGAAGGAAAGATCATACGCCGGAGAGACTAACTGATCCACATCGTCTGAATAACTAAAATAGCCATTCATCATAATGCTGTTTGAACCGGTATAAGCTGCGGTATTTGTTTTCCACCATGTTTTGGAATTCCCATCCAAGTCATTGATGTCCCATAAAGAGTAGAAGCTCGAAGCATTTTCAAAACCTTCCGCATAGGTGTATGGAACGTCTGCATAATTTTCAGAAACTTCTATGAACAGACTTTTTGTAACGGTGCTCGAATTTCCAGCACTGGTAACCGTCAAAGTAACATCATAGATGCCCGAAGCATTGTAAACAATGCTTGGAGATGCTATCGTTTGGGTGGATGGTGTTCCGCCGGGGAAGCTCCATGCATAAGTGGTAGTGCCTGCTCCTACGGAAGCATTTAGTACGTTTGGTGTAAATATTACAGATCCGCCTTTGCAAACATAATATTTGCTAGCGTAGAAATCTGTTGAAGGAGTGCATGGAGGAAGAACTGCTCCGCTTGTTCCGGTTGCAATCAGGTTGGCATTTTCCCATAACTGACTTCTGTCAGCAACAGGGCTTTCAGCTGTAGCTCTCATTCTGTCAACTTGTCCTTGTGTGAACATATATGTACAGCTCGAGTAATCCATGTAGTTGTTGATGTTCTCTGCATCCCCAAATGTTCCGGTCAACACAACATTGTCGATACCAAAAGTTCCCAGGGTATCTTCGGCGTTGTAACCATAAATGCGGAATGTAATAGGGCTTGCTGTTCCGGTAAAGCTCGCTCCCGACAAAGTGATCTTGCTTCCGGTCATCGAAAGTGAAGTGTCGGTATTGATGAAGAACGTATTTCCTGTCTGTACGCTCAGGTTCGCATTGGCCGGATTGATGGATGCTGCCAGATTTGTAGCGTAACCGTTAGCACTTGAGCGAACTTCGAAAGTTCTTGCTCCTGTTGAATCACGCATCACATCAAATAATATGCTTGTTAAGCTCATCAATACATTCGGATCTGGTGTTACTGTGAATTGATAATATCTCCCAAGGGTGTTTGTTCCCGTTAGGCCGGCAAATGAAGTTTCACCATTCAACGCTCCGGTATCCCAATCAGAATAATTGAACATGGTTGATGAAGCTGAATTAGCTGAAACACCTGTCGCGCTGAAAGCTGAGAAGGTCATTGTTGAATCCGTAACATAAGGAACGGCAGAAGGATCGGTTGTGCCTGAAGTTGTAGTCACTGCAGAGAATGCATAGTTTGCACCCAATATGGTATTGTCGCAAAAGAAATCGTAAGCGGGACAAGTTGAAAAGTGACCTTTGTTAACAGGTGTGTCGGTTACATTGTCGTCACCGCAAGCTGTTGCTACTTGCGTATTTCCCCAAGTGTGCTCCAATCCTAGCCAGTGTCCTGTTTCGTGTGTAAGTGTCCGTGAGGTAGCGTTCACCTGATCGGATCTCATAATGACACCATCTGAGTTGATACCGAATGTAGCTACAGAAGAAGGAAATGTTGCATAGGCAAGGACTAATCCAACAGTGCCCGGATCAACTTCAAGTGTGTTGATTACCCAAACGTTAAAATATTTATCGCGTGGCCACTGATTCAATTTTGATCTTTCTCCAGCATTAAATGTCTTATGTGAATAAATGCGGTCAATACCATTGGTGCAATTTCCGTTAGGATCGTATTGAGCCAATTTGAATTGGATCAAGGCATCGCCTGCAATGGATTGGAAATAAGGGGGACAATTGGTAATGTCTGTATTCATCTTTCTGAAATCCGTATTCAGACGAGCTACTTGAGCGATGATGTTAGCATCCGATACGTTCTCGGAACCATTCACGTGAATAACGTGAAATACCATCGGGATGGTGTAAAGGGTGGTAGTTCTTTCTCCTTTTTGCTGCAACTTTTGATTGATGTCGTTTACATAGTCGATGTAAGCTTGTTTCAATTCAGGATATTGAAGATACATCGCTTCATTTTTTTCAACGGTTGCGCAAGGAATGGTGCTTTGCGCAGATGTGTTGAGTTGTCCTAAACAGACAATAACACTAGCCAAAGCAAATTTTAAGTAGTTTGATTTCATGAGGGTAGGGGTTATACAATTATCAAGGACAATGTTAATGAAAAAAGGCGTTAAAAGCAAAAGGGAATTTCTAAGCGGTCAGTTTTGATCAGTAACTGGTCGTTTTAGCCGTTCTTGGGCAAAAAAAAGGGGTTCCCTTGTCCGGAACCCCCTTTGTGCTAATAAAGCAGTATTTTATTCTGAAATGATCAGCTTTTTGGTTACGCTGCTGTTGTCGATAGAGAATCTAACGAAATAAACACCGTTTTTCAATGCAAGGTCTTGTTTAGATATCTCGAAAGTATGGTTGCCTTCCAGTTGTCCCGGATTGCTCACTTCCATAAGTTTTTTACCTAAAACATCCACTAGTTCAATTCTCACATCTCCTTTTTTGATCAGGGAATAAGTGAGTGTTGCAGTTTGGCTTGTCGGGTTCGGATAGATGGAAAGGTTTCCATCTTGAAGATTTTCTTCGATCCCTACTGTTCCTTGTATGTTGATGTCGTCAATAAAAATGCTGTTCGACTGATCTCCGGATGTGTATTCAAATTTGAAACGCGTTTTCGCCGATACACCTGTACCAACGGGAACACTATACAAAGCCCACTGACCAACATTGTTCGGAATGAATTCTTCCGGGTGGTACCCATTGTTGATCAACGGGTAAGTTGCACCTGGTCCGCCTGTAAATGTTCTGCGTATAGTCCATGATTGTCCGCAATCTGTTGACGTGGAAACGGTCAATTTATCATTCATGTCGGCCACCGATGTTGCTGTTGAAGCAGCAGCGCATCTGAAGGTCATGGTTGTGCTGGTTCCAACGTAGAAACTTAGATTGTAAGAAGGTGAAATGAAATTATCCACATCGTAGGCATAACTAAAATACGGATTCATCATGATGCTGTGTGAGCTATTGTACCCTGCCAAAGCACTATACCACCATGTTTTTGAATTGCCGTCAAAGTCGTTGGTGATCCAATTGCTGTAGAACTCAGTTGGATTTTCGAAATCCTCAACAAAATTGCCTGCCACTTGAGCATAGTTGTCGGATACATAAATGTAATTGGTCTTGGTAAAGGTTCCTGTTCCACCTGAGTTTGTTGCTGTCAATGTAACAGAATAGTAACCCGGAGTGCTGTAAGTGATGATAGGATTCACCGCAGTCGAAGAAGAAGGAGTTCCACCAGGAAATGACCATGATGCTGTCGTAGTTACTCCGGCTGTGATGTTCGATATATTCTTGGTGAAAGTCACCGTTGCACCCGGACAAATCATTGTTCTGTTTGCAAAGAAATCCGGTTTAGGCTCACATGTAACACCTGATCCGTCGGTTCCTGTTGCTAACAAGTTGGAGTTGATCCAAAGGTTGTTTCTTCCGGATGTTCCAAAATCCAATGCAGTACGCATACGGTCTCTCTGGTCAAACGTAAACATTTTCGAGCAGTAGGAATATTCCATGTAGTTTTCAACGTTCTCCACAATTCCGTGAGTTCCTGTGAAAGCGATGTTGTCAACTCCGAATGTTCCTGTGCTGTCTTCAGCATTCCATCCATAGATACGGAAAGTACGGGTAGTATTATTGATGTTTGTGAAAGCAGAACCGCTCAATGTGATCTTGCTTCCAACCAAAGAAATGGTAGTGTCTGAATTGATAAAGAATGTGTTTCCCGCCTGAACGCTGAGGTTCGGATTGGCCGGAGTAATTGCGATAGGCAGATTCGCAGCATATCCATCCGCGTTCGAGCGTACCGCAAATGTGCGGATGCCATTCGTATTGCGTTGCACGTTGAATGTCATGCCTGTCATTGTCAAGGCCTGAGCCAAGTCGGGTGTGATGGAAAACTGGTAATATTTACTTGTGTTGATGCTTCCTGTCAAGCCTGCAAATGCAGTTTCTCCGTCCAAAGCACCTGTATCCCATTTTGAGAATTCAAACATGGATGCTGAAGATGAATTTGTAGAAACGCCTGTCGCAACAGGTGCAGTGAAAGTAATGGCTGAGTCGGTAGCTTCTGGAACTGCAGAAGGATCTGTTATTCCTGAAGTCGTAGTAACGCTGCCGAAAGTGTAGGTGCCGGTCAAAGCTTTGGAATCACATTCGAAATCGAAACGGTTTCCGCAATTATCGTGTCCTGCAGTCTCAGGGGTGTCATTCACGCCTTCGTCACCGCAAGCTACTTCAGGATCATTGGTGGATCCCCAGCAATGTGGCAAGTTTAGCCAGTGTCCTACTTCATGCGTTAAAGCTCTTGATTGTCCCACAGATCCTGTTCCTATGCTTCCAATGTATTGATGGATGATGATGATACCGTCTCTGGTAGGGTCTGCGCTTCCTGGGTAATAAGCGTATCCTGCTGTTCCAACGCTTTCCATGGTTTTGATCACCCATACGTTGAGATATCGGTCCGATGGCCAAGGATTGAGTTTGGAGTAATCGTTTGCATTTTCTGTTTTATGTGAATAGATCCTGTCGATCCCGTTGGTGCACATTCCGTCTGGATCCAATTGAGCCAGTCTGAACTCGATCTTCATGTCGCCGATCAGCGGTTTGAAAGGTGCAACAACATTAGCAGTATCTGCATTGTCTTTTCTGTAATCACGGTTCAAAATACTCACTTGGTCTATTACCTGAGCGTCTGAAATGTTCTCAGATCCATTGGTGTGGATAATGTGGAACACTACGGGGATGATAACGATGTGATTGGTATCAAGCGTTTTAGCCTCTTTCATTTCTTTGATACGTGCATCTATCGCGTCATTGTATGCTTTTCGCGACTCTGCCAATCCTGGGTTTTCCGCCAGCAACTTGTTATACATCTGTGTGGTTCCGCATTTGTATTCGCCTTGTGCTAAAGCAGCATTCCCTGCTAAACAAAAAACAGCTCCCAAAAAAAGGTTAGTGAATAGATTTTTTTTCATTATAGATATTATTTGTTGGATGTGTATTGATAGTAATTCCTAGTTGCAATATTAAGCATAAAAACAAAAAAATAAAAGCTTTTTCTGTAATAGGGCGGTTTTTTTATTAAGCGGTTGATTTTTAGTCTAATTGGCGGGCCAAAATTTAAAAAGAGCCCCGGTTGTGGGGGCTCTTTTCTGTAATTCAAAACAAACATTTTTTAGAATTTCACTCGGATCGCACCCACCAAGTTTCTTCCGGGAGCACTGATCCCAGAAGCAAAAATGCGGTAATGGGTATCGAACAAATTCTCTACTCCGAAATTGATTGTGATGTTCTTGGTGACATTGTAGGCTGTTTTTATGTTAAAGGTGATCCATCCAGGCATATATCCTTTTACCGGGTCGGCTGAATAAAGCTCATTGTCCTCTGTTCCTAAACTGTAATCCCTTCCTAACTTCGCAGCACTGTAGCGTGCATATACCTCACTCTCGAATTTCTTGAAATGATAGAAGAAACTTGTTTGTCCGAACAGAGGAGGAATGTGATCCAGTGCAACGATAGTGTCGTGGTTCCCATTGTTATTGGTTGCAGGCAACTCCATACGGTATTGCCCAGTGGTATAGGTGATGGACGTTTTGAAGGAGACGTTGTCGGAGAAGTCGGCTGTGACTGCGCCGTATAGGCCCTGAATGTAGGCCTCATCAACGTTTTGAGGAGCATATACTTTACTCAATACGCCATTATACATCGCTGAATCTTTCCCATCGAATTCGAATTCCTTTACCACAATGGCATTTTTCAGGATGGTGTAGTGGTAGATCGCTTCGAATTTCACCTTGTCATCCATAACGGTCGTAGCCAAACCGCCTTCGATGTTATAAGCATATTCAGGTTTCAGCTTTTCGTTTGGGACAATTAAGGTGGTTCCTGATGAGCCAAATACTTTGGTCATGTCTTCAACGTTCGGCGCACGAAATCCCGTAGAACCAAGAATGTGGAAGCGTACATTCTCTTGTGGCATCATAATCAACCCTAGGTTTCCGTTCAGCGCACTGTTTTTTTGTTTTACAGAAGTAAATGGAAACTGAAAATTGGTAACTGCAGAACTTGTATCGAACTCACAGCTTAATGAATTGTAAGAGTAGCGGAGGCCATCGGATAAAATAAACTTTTCATTTATTTTCCAGCTATGTGTGAGGTAAACAGCAGCGTTCAAAGTTTTGCTGCCGCCGTTTGCGTAACGGGTTTCCGGGATAGATCCTCCGGTAGCAGCGGTATCAAAAAGAATATGTTTTTTTGTTACTGTAGATGCTACTCTGTTTGAAACGACTTCTGCTCCATAATTCAGTTCGTGTTTTTCTTTCACTTTTTTGTGAAAATCGGCATTCAGGGAAAGCACTCCTACATCTTCAGTATTAACTGTTTTGAAGTTGTTTCCACTGTTGCTGTTGTAGTTTGTGCTGAAACGTCGTTGGAAACGTTCTTGTGTAAGATCCTGATAAGCTGCCGTGATGCGTGCATTGTCATACAACTTGCCTTCTGCCTTCAGCGTTGCAAATAAAGCCACCATCATCCTTTGCTGCGGCCCGTATCCGTGCTCAGCAAATTTTAAGTTCCCTCCAGTGCCTGCTTCCGTTAATCTGTCGTAACGGTTAATGTCGGATGAGGTGGAATACTGAAAGTTCAATCCGATGTTGACTTTATCATTGGCTTTGAACAGCAATTTTTCCATCAAGTCCATTTGTGAATATCCCGTACGCTTCTGAACATTGGAGTGAGGATTATAGATTGTGCTGTCAGCTGTTCCCGCTGCGTTCACGCCAACGTAACCATAACATCTGCCGAAATCAGGGCTGGGAGTGCGTGCATATCCCGTACGCAGATCATCAAAATCACTGTAGGTAACACTTGTTAGTGAAGCGAGTTTTTTGAAGCCCAAATTAAAGTCCACGTGTCCGTTCTTTTCCATGTTTGCACTGGAATAACGTATTCCTGAATTCAGTTTGAAATTCATTGTGTCATCTCCGAAAAGGGGATTTTTAGTGTAAAAATGAATGACACCTCCCAAGGCATCACTTCCGTAAATCACGGAAGACGGACCGAAAACGATCTCTGCTCTGTCCAACATCGCATTGTCGATGGTAATCACATCCTGCAAGTGCCCCCCGCGATATATGGCATTGTTCATTCGCACTCCATCCACCACTAACAAAACCCGGTTTGCTTCAAACCCACGTATGATGGGACTGCCACCCCCGGCCTGGCTTTTCTGAACCATCACCTGTCCGGTATTGGAAAGCATGTCGGCGGAGGTCTGAGGATTTGATAGCTCTATTTGAGATGACTTAATGACCTCAACCGTGTAAGCAACATCAGCTTTTTTCTCTTCCATCTTATTTGCTGAGAACACCACTTCATTCAGGTTAATCAGTTTTGCCAGGGCTGTATCGGGATGAGGCAAATTTTGGGCGCTGGCAGCGGCGGCCACCATGCAGGTCACGGTAAGTAAAAATATCTTTTTCATTATTCGTTTTTTAGTTTATGGAAATTAAATAACTACGTTCGGCTGATCGGCCGAACGCAGATTGCTCTGTGTAAATGAATCTAAAGGTTCTTCACACAACATGAATCAAAATTGAAAATGGTGGTCAGTAAGGGTTTGGCCTTACTGAAAACAAAACAACAAAAGGATCTTGATTCAGAAGATTATACTAAATCGGGAGGTGGTGAGGTTATTTCAGTGAATACCGAAAGATAAATGTCTGACGGAGAGTA